>JBIJCH010000261.1:0-4038 GCA_044344815.1 Flavobacteriales bacterium
GGGGGGCGCGTTCCAGCTTGTCGAACCAGTGGTGGAGCTGCTCCTCCGAGCGCCCCTCGGGCCCCTGCTCCACCAGCTTCACCGTGCGCGGCACGTGCTTCTCGCCGATCTCCTCGGCCACCAGCAGGGCCCCATCGTCGATGAGCCGCTTGATGGCCGCGATGGGGTCCTTCACCTGCAGGATGTCGGAGGCCTCCTTCAGCGTGAGCCGGTGGCGTTGTTCGAGCACCGAGAGCAGCACGGCCTTGCGCGCATCGGCGGTGGAGGCGGTGGTGAGGTGCGGGCCTCCGATGAGCATCGTTTCGCTGGTGAGCACCAGCGACCCCGGCATGGCCGCCAGCATCACCTCGCCCATGGTGCACAGGTAGTGCTCGTGCATGCGCTCCCACAGCGCGAGCTGCCGGGGTTCCACCACCGGTGCGGTGTCGAGCACGGCCATGATGGAGCGGGCGCGATGGCCCACGGGCGCCTCGTGGTGCACCCGTTGCACAAGGCCGGAGTAGTGGCGGCGCGGACCGAAGGGCACCACCACCCGCATGCCGGGCTCCACGTCGAAGCCCCCGGGCACCGCGTAGGTGAAGACCCCCGGCACGGCCAGGGGCAGGATGATGTCGGCGTAGTGTTGCACGGCGCAGGGGCCGGGCGAAGATCGGTCAGCCCGGTCGTCCGACCGTTGGGCGCTCCGTTGGCCGCATGAGGCAACGCTGGCCGTGGGGGCTTCGTCCATGCTGGCGATGCGGACAGTGAACACCTACTTTTGGTGCATGCGGTGTGCCCGGCTGCGGACCTTCCTGCCAGTGATCGCGTTACTGGCGGCCTTCGGGTCGCGTGCGCAGTTGGTGGTGACGAACACCCTCACCCCGGCCCAGTTGGTGCAGAACGTGCTGCTCGGCCCGGGTGTCACCGTGAGCAACATCACCTTCAATGGTGTTCCGGCCAACACCGTCACCGAGCAGGCCGGCGAGTTCAACGGTGTGAACACCGTGCTCGGCATCGGTCAGGGGCTGATCCTGGCCACCGGTGACGTGGACAACGCCATCGGCCCCAACAACAGCGGCAGCAGCAGCCTGGGCGGGGGCAACTTCGGCCAGAGCGACCCCGACCTCGCGATCCTATCCGCCCCGCAGCTGGTGAACGATGCGGCCGTGCTCGAGTTCGATTTCGTGCCCACGGGCGATTCGCTCAAGTTCGACTTCGTGTTCGCCTCGGACGAGTACCTGGAGTTCGTGAACAGCGTGAACGACATCTTCGGGTTCTTCCTGAGCGGTCCCGGCATCAACGGAACCTTCACCAACAACGCCATCAACATCGCGCTGATCCCCGGCACCAACGACCCGGTCACCATCAACACGGTGAACGACATGGTGAACTCGGCCTACTACGTGGTGAACGGCACGGGCATGAACGCGCCCTACAACAGTAACGCGATCCACCCGCAGTACGACGGATTCACCACGGTGCTCACGGCCCGTGCCCAGGTCACCTGCGGGCTCACCTACCACATCAAGATCGCCGTGGGCGATGCCAGCGACACCGTGTGGGACAGCGCGGTGTTCCTGAAGGCGGGCAGCTTCCAGAGCAACCAGGTGGCGCTGGTGAGCGAGGTGATCGCGGGCGGGATCGACAGCCTGTTCTACGAGGGCTGCGGCCAGGCGCTGCTGTACCTCGTACGCGGATCGCCGCTCGATCCGGACACCATCCAGCTGATCACCGGCGGCTCGGCCACCTCGGGCGTCGACTACACGCCGGTGCCCACCAGCATCGTGTTCGCCTCCGGCCAGGACAGCGCGCTCATCACCATCGATGCCATCCTCGACAACATCGCCGAGGGGCAGGAGACCATCGACCTGATGGTGATCAACGACGGCCCCTGCGGAACGGACACGGCCTTCACCGAGATCCTGCTCGAGGAGGCCCCGCTGATCTTCGTGACGCTGAGCAACGACACCACCCTCACCTGTGCCGACAGCACCTTCGTGCAGGCCACCGTCACCGGTGGCTTCGGGAACTACGGGCTCGATTGGTCGTCCGATATCCCGGACGGGACGCTGGGCGGATGGGTGTCGCCACCGGGCACCACCGCCTACACCCTGATGGTGACCGATGACTGCGGGGTGATCACCCAGTCGGAGTCGGTGACCATCACCCGGCAGATCGCGGCGCCCTTGCAGTTGCAGGCCGTGCCCGACATCACGGTGAACTGCCCCGAGACGCCGGTGCAGCTGCAGGCTGTGGTGCAGGGGGGCGAGCTGCCCTACCAGTACCTGTGGAGCAACGCCCTTGGCACGGGGGCCACGGCCCAGGTGGCTCCGGCCACCACCCAGAGCTTTGCAGTGACCGTGACGGACCGCTGCGGCACCGACACCTTCGACGTGGTGACCGTGACCGTGGACTACGATACAGTGCGTGTGGCCATCGCTCCCGACACCACCATCTGCATCAACGACACGCTCGTGCTGCACGCGCTGGCCACCGATGGATGGGGAGGCTACACCTACCTGTGGAACACCGGTGGCACCGCGGATACGCTGGCGGTATGGCCCACCTTCAATACCCGCTACTCGGTGATCGTGATGGACGGGTGCGGCATCACCGACGAGGATTCGGTGGGGGTGGGGGTGAACGCGCCGCTCGCCGACTTCTGGTGGGCGGGCAGCACCCAGGTGAACAGCTTCCCCATCCCCTTCATCGACAACTCGTTCGGCGCGGTCTCCTGGAGCTGGGACTTCGGCGTACCAGGGCTCACCAGCACCGGGCAGAACCCCTACTTCACATACCCCGAGCCGGGCGAGTACCTCGTGATGCTGGCCATCCAGGACACACTGGGCTGCCGCGACACCACCTACCGCACCATCATCGTGCAGCAGGAGTTCAACCTGTACATCCCCAACGCCTTCAGCCCTGATGGCGATGGGATCAACGAGGTGTTCCGTGCGGAGGGGACCGGCGTACGCGAGTTCACGCTGCGGGTGTATGACCGCTGGGGTGAACTGCTCTTCGAGACCGACGACATGGGCCGTTCCTGGGATGGCACCTACAACGGGGCGCCGGCCCAGCCCGGGGTGTACGTGTGGCAGTTGCGGGTGAAGGCGCTCATCGGTGAGGCCTACGACCGGATGGGGCATGTGACCCTGGTCCGCTGACCTTGGACCCGTATATCGTTCGGTCCCTTCACCGGTCCCCAGGCAACGGTCCGGGCGGTATGCCTTGTCCTTGTGGCAAGCACCCCCGTCAGGCCATGGACCGCAAGACCGAACGAGCAGGCAAGGGTCCCGACCCTGCGGTGTACGACCTTTCCACGCCACGCATCGACCGGTACCTCCGCGCGATGCGGCGGAACATCCGGTTCCCCCGGTATTACAAGAAGGCCCTGAACTGGTAGGGCGCCCGCCGTAAGGCCGCGGGTGTTGAAAAGTGCCTTCCATCGCTCCGGCGCACGGGTGTGGCGGCGTCTACTTTCGTTCCGCTCATTCCGTAAAGACCGTTC
This sequence comes from Flavobacteriales bacterium, assembly GCA_044344815.1. Classification (GTDB taxonomy): domain Bacteria; phylum Bacteroidota; class Bacteroidia; order Flavobacteriales_F; family PHOS-HE28; genus PHOS-HE28. The sequence goes on from JBIJCH010000261.1 coordinate 3,488, forward strand.
GATGATGTCCTCGATGCAACCCGTGAAATGGGCCCTCATGGCCTGCTCCGCCTTGCTTCTGTCCGCCTGCGGCAGCGGTGGCGGCACCACCGAAGGGGGGGGCGGCCAGCAAGCCGACAGCCTCGACACCGTGGCCGAGGTGAAGGAGAACAACCTGCTCAATGTGGGCGGCAAGCTCTTCAGCTTCCCTTCTCCGGTGCAGACCGCGATGCTCTTCCGCAAGCTGGGCATCGGGTACCAGAAGGACCTGCCCCTCGGCGACGACAAGGCCCGGCAGTTCACCGGCCGCACGGGCAGGGCACTGGCCTTGGGCATGTACGGCGCCGACCTGGCCTATGTCACCATCCAGAAGGACGGCGCCCGCGCGCTGGCCACGCTCGCCACCATCGAGAAATTGAGCGGTGAGCTGGAGGTGTCCAATGCGTTCGATCCCGCCCTGGTCGAGCGGTTCAAGAAGAACGTATCCTCGGAGGACAGCCTGCTGGTGCTCACCGGCACGGTCTTCCGGGCGGCCGATGCCTACCTGAAGGAGAACGGCCGCGATGATGTGT
>JBIJCH010000081.1:0-7830 GCA_044344815.1 Flavobacteriales bacterium
ATCCACCACGGGTGGTTGGTTCACGTTCACGGTCACGCTGTCCACCGTGGAGCATCCCAGGCTGTCGGTCACGATCACCGCGTAGGTGGTGGTCACGGTGGGGAAGGCGAGCGGATCGGCCACTGTGGGGTCGCTGAGACCGGTGGCCGGGCTCCACAGGTAGCTGTCGCCGCCGGTGGCGCTCAGCTGCACCGTGTCACCCAGGCACACCGATGCGGGCGCACCGGCATCGGCCTGCGCGAGCGCGAGGGAAACGGTCACCGTGTCGGTGCTGACGCAACCGCTGTTGCTCACCTGCACCACGTAGGTCGTGGTGGTGGAAGGGTTGCTGGTGGGGTTGGCCACGTTGCCCGCGCTGAGCCCCGTGGAAGGGGTCCAGGTGTAGCTGCTGCCCGCAGGACCTGTCGGTGAACCGCCGAGCTGTGCCGTACCGCCGCCGCAGACGGTGGTGTCCACCCCGGCATCGGTGGCGGGCAGGGCCACGATGTTCACCGTGGCGCTCGCCGGTGCCGATGTGCAGCCCAGGCTGTTGGTGGCGCTCACGTTCACCGTACCGGTGCCGGCCGAGCCCCAATCCACCGTGATCGCGTTGCCCGTGCCGCCGCCGGCGATGGTGCCGCCGCTCACGGTCCAGTTGAAGGTGGCCCCGGCGATGGGCGGGGTGGTGTAGGCCGAACCGTCCTGCCCTGCGCACACCTGCAAGGGACCAAGCACCTGGGTGGGCCCGGCGAAGGGTACCACGGTCACCGAGATCACCGCGTCGATGGTCTTCGGCGGACAGCCGTTGTCCGTCACGCTCACCGAGAAGAGGTAGGGTTGCGATTGGCCCTGGGAACAGTCGGTGTCCCAACAGAACTGCGTGCCCACGGTGCCCACGCCCTGCACCGGCGCGCCGATGGTGGCCGGGGGATTGGTCACCAGCGGGTCGAACACCAGGCCCGCCGCGGTGAGGGTGAGCGAATCACCGTCGATGTCGCTGAAGTCGAGGTCGAAGCAGAGCAGGTCGCCGGCGTTGACGGTGTAGTTCACCGGCTGCCCGGCGATGGCATTGGGGGTGTTGTTCGGCGGGCACGGGATGGCCTGCAGCTGCAGGTCGCGGCGCGTGCGGCCAATGAGCTGGCCATTGCGGAACTCCCGGACCTCCACGCTCACCACGTAATTGCCCTGGAGGGGCGGCACGTACTCGGTGAGGCCCGTGGCCCCGTTGATGAAGGAGTAGCCACCGGCGCCGAAGGGCTGCGCCACGCCGAAGCCCGGGTTGTAGGTGACATTGGGCACGGGCCAGGGCAGCTGTGCCGGGGGAGGAACGATGCCGCCGCCGAACTGCACGCTGTTGTAAGGCGTCTCGAAGGAGAAGATCAGCTGGTCACCGTCGGGGTCGCTGGCGGTGTTCAGGAAGGTGGTGGTGTCGCTGGTGCACAGGAAGGGCGTGGGGATGCCCAGGAACACCGGCGAACTGTTGTTCACCAGGGGCGGGGGCACGAAGGCGTAGTAGCCGATGCCGGTGCCGTTGGGGTTCGCCAGGTTGTCGATGTCCAGGTTCCGGCAGCACATCTGGTAGTACAGGTGGTACCCGCCGAAGTTGAGCGGCACGTCCATGGTGCCCACGAAGGTGCCCTTCACGGTGCAAAGACCCTGGCCGATGGTACAGTTGTTCGGCAGGTCCGCCTCGATCACCAGCGAGTCGGTGAGGAACACCTGCACGTCCACCTGCTTCTGCTTGTTGGCGTTCGGGTTCAGCGGGTCCTGGATGTAGCAGCCCACGGTGAGCGGCTGGCCGTAGTCGTTGCCGAGCAGCTCGTACAGCGACTGGAAGTTGCTGTTCGGCCCGCAGTTCATGTAGAACTCCATGTACACCTGGTACCGGTACACCTGGCTGCCCGGGGCCGTCTCGCCCTGGTACACGTAGCCGAGGTTGCCGCCCACGAGGTGCGTGGCTTGGGCTGCGCCGGCGCCCAGCACGGCGGCGGCGAACATCAGGTTCCGGCAGGTCCGCATCATCGTCTTCATCTCATTCGATCACAAGGGTCCGGGTCCAGCGCGCCTCGGCCGACAGCGCGGTGAGCGTGTAAAGGCCTGGCGCGAGCAACGACACGTCAAGGGTCATCGACCGCTGGCCGCCTGCCACCTTCATCCCGCTCACCAGCCGCCCCGTGGGATCGTGCACCAGCAGGTCGAGCCCGTTGTGCCGCGCTCCGTCCAGTTCGATGGTGAGCCGGTCGTTCGCCGGCTGGGGATACACATTGAGCACCGGGCTGCCAACGGTCTCGTCGATGCCGGTGAAGGAGCAGTTCCAGGTGAGGATGAAGCCCTCCCAGGTGGTGGGGCCGTTGCTCGCCCCCTGCTGGATGGTGATGGAAGGACCGGTGCTGGAGATCACACCGCCGTTGGGCAGCACCCCCACACCGTTGCCGGTGAACTCGCCCAGCAGCGGGGCGTTGTTGTCCGGGCCGTCATGGATGCGCAGGAAGTCGAAGTTGGTCTCGAAGGCGAACTGCGAGAAGGAGAGGGTGATGATCTCCGCTCCTGGAGGCGCGATGGTATACTGGCCGCTCAGGCCGGGCGTATAGTCGTTGTTGGGACCGCCATCGTCGGTGAGCGTGCCCGTGCATGCCGTGGTGGAGGCATCCTGGAAGCCCGGCATCAGGGTGGTGTCGCACACGTTGGTGGCGTAGTAGGTGATGAGGTCCGTGGCCACCTCGGTGTCGCTGCCGTTGGCATTGCTCACCGTGAGGGTAACGGTGTAGACACCGGGCAGGGCGTAGGTGTGCAGGGGCGATTGGTCGGTGCTGGTGTTGCCGTCGCCGAAGTCCCAGGCCCAGGTCGTGGGCAGGTCGGTGCTCTGGTCGGTGAACTGCACGATGCCGTCGCAGGTCTGCGCGGGCAAGGCCGTGAAGGCTGACGCGGGCGGGTCGCTGTTCGGGGTGATCAACACGCTGTAGTCCTCGGTCTGGCCGAAGAGCGGCTGATCACAGGGACCGGCGACCTCGCCGATCACATCGGCCGTCACGCGCATCCGCACCGGGTTGTTCAATGCACCGGCCGCCGGCATCAGCACCGTGCCAGAGGGGTTGGTGGTGTTCAGGGCGAAGTAGACCAGCTCATTGTTGGCGAAGCTGCCATCGTTGTCCAGGTCGATCCACACGTACACGTCGTGCGGGTTCTGCGTCCCCGTGGTGATGGCGATCGGGTAGCTGGTGCCCTCCTCCACGGTGGCGGTGTTCCCGCAGCTGCGGTCCACATAGCCTTCCACACCATCGGGGCTCGTGCTTGCGATGCCGGCGAAGGTCACGCCAAGGATCCCGTAGCCGCAGCAGTAGCTCTGGGTCTGCGGCGTGCAGGCCGCAGGGCCGAGCAGTCCGTTCAGGTCCACGGTCACCAGGTCCGCCAGCACCAGCGTGTCGGCGCCGTTGGCGTTGGTGGCGATCAGCTGCACGGTGTAGGTGCCGTTGGCGGTGTAGGTGTGCACGGGCGACTGGTCGGTGCTGGTGCCCCCATCGCCGAAGTCCCATTGCCAGCCGGTCGGGGTGTTGAGGCTGCCATCGGTGAACTGCACCGTGCCATCGCAGGTGAACACGGGGTCCGCGTTGAACTGGGCCACCGGCGGGGCGGGGTTGGTCACCACCACGATGCTCTGGTCCTCGGCCTGCCCGTACTGCGGGTCGCCGCAGGTCGTGGGCACCGCGCTGAAGTCGTAGTCGGCGGTCACGCGCAGGCGCAGCGGTGTGTTCAGCACCGCGAAGGCGGGAACGAGCACCGATCCGCTGGCGCTGGTCACGCTGTTGGCGCTCAGCACCTCCTCGTTGCCGGTGAACACGCCGTTGTTGTCCCAGTCGCACCAGGCGCGCACATTGTGCGTGGTCACCTGTCCGGTGGTCACGGCAAGGGACATCAACGAGCCCGTCTCCACGGTGTCTCGCACGCAGGTGCGGTCCACGTATCCTTCGCTGGCCGCATCGCCCGAGTTGATGGTGCTTCCGTTCACCGAAACGGCGGTGACACCGAACCCGGCCACGCTGGACTGGGTCTGCGGGGTGCACGCGGGCGTGGGGAGCGGGGCGTTCACGCTCACCACCACGGGACTGAAGGTGGCCGTGTCGCTGCCGTACGCGTTGGTGGCGATCAAGGTCACCGTGTAGCTGCCATCGGCGGTGTAGGTGTGCACCGGGTCCTGCACGGTGTCGGTGGTGCCATCGCCGAAGTCCCAGACCCAGCTGGTGGGCGCATAGGCCGAGGCGTCGGTGAAGGCGATGGTGCCGTTGCAGGTGAAGGTGGCACTGGCGCTCACCGCGGCGATGGGCGGCACCTGAGGCGGCGTCCATTCGAAGCGCATGTTCGGCCGCAGCTGGGTCACCTGGATGTTACCCCCGTTGAAGGTGCACACGTTCGGGTTCTGCGTGGCCCGGTACTGGGTGCTGTTGTGCGTGGTGCCGGAAGCGAAGAGTTGCGCGTTGATGCTGCTGAAGCCATTGCTGAAGCAGGTCTGAACCACCAGGTTCGATACACCGTCCCAGGTGAACGGGGTGCCGAACACGTGCGTGTTCCACCCGGACACGTCGAGGTGCGCAGTGGGTCCGAACACGGTGGTGAGCCCCTGCTCCCAGACCGCGTTGGGCGGGTCGAAGGTGGTGGTGGACGTGGTGCCCAGGGCGATGCTGAAGGACTGAAGGGTCACGCCGGCCGGGGTCTCCACGTTGAAGGCCACGCTGCTGATGGTGCCCTCGCCCATGCCGGCCGCCTGCAGTTCGCTCGCCAGGATGAGCATCTGGTGCCGGGCACCCTGTGCGGCGTTTCCGTAGGGGGCCGGATAGCTGTTGGGGCCGTTGGTGAGCGTCCCGATGCCCACCTCGATCAGCGTTTGGCCGGCAAGGAGATGGGGGATGCTGAGCAGAGCGCCGGTCAGCGGTCCGATGAGGACCGATCGGCAGGCAGGAATGGGGTTCATGGGACCAGGGCTGGTCGTGTCCGGGTAGGGTCGGACAATGTAACCACTTCGGTCCATGGTTGGTCGGACGGGGTGCCAATGGTGAGGCGCTTTGGAAAGCACCGTTTCACAACCTCGGAGGAGGCCGTCGGGGTGTGTGACGATGACCGGTCCCGTGCTTGTCGATGGCATTGTGGTAACCATCGTTCGTCGGATCACGTACAGCGAGCCATGTTCCCGTTCCGTCGAACCGAAGGGAGCACGCGACCATGTCCCAGGACCCCACGGTGAATGCTCCCGAGCGCTTGCTCACGGCGTGCCGCACGGCTTTGGACGAGGTGCGCGACCGCGTGCTCGCCGAACCCCGGGGCGAAGTGGTCTTCGTGCATGCCGGCCCCTTGTTGCATGACGACGTGGCCATGCTCACTGCCGAGGCGGAGCGCTTCGCCCTGGCCCATGAGGAGGGGGTGGCCCTCAGGAAGCGCTTGCTCAGCGTGCTGGTCGAAGGCCTCGAGAACGTGCATCATCATGCCCTGGCCGTCGATGGACGTGCGGCCTTCGCCATACTCATGCGTTCGGAAGCGGGTTACCGCTTCGCCTTCGGCAACGGCACGCACATGGTCACGGCGCTCAAGCTCGCCCAGCGCGTGGAGGTGCTCAACGAAATGGACGAGGTCGACCTCAAGGAGCACTACCTCAAGCTGCTGGCGCTCGATGCCCGTTCGGCGCATGGCGGTGCGGGCCTGGGCCTGCTCACCCTGGCGCGGCGCGCCGCACGGCCCATGCGCACCCGGGTGATCCCGGTGGGCGCCGATCTCGCCTTCCTCGGGCTCGAGCTGGAAGTGCCGCTGGGGTCCTGAGGATCAGGCCTCCTGGCCGGCGTAGCGCGCCAGGTGCGCGAAGCGCGGCCGCAACCGGCCGTTCTCCACGATGGTGGCGCGGTCGATCATGCCCTCGGCATCGGCATGCACCAGATGCGGGATCACATGGTCCACCAGGTCACGGCCGAAGGCCTCCGAGGCATCGCGGGGCAGCTCGCAGGGCAGGTTGTCAACGGCCATCACGGTGATCGATCCGGGAGCGCCCACCGCACATTCGTTGCCCGTGGCGCGATCGTAGCCGAACAGCGGTTCAGCGATGGTGCTGGCCCGCAGGGTGCTGTCGATCGGTCCGCCCACATCGCAGCTGATGTCGGCCACCACGCGCAGGCCCAAGGCGCTGTCGCGCAGCATCGCGGCCGGCAGGATCTTGGGTCCGCGCGGGTCCCAGAAGTGGCATGCGATGAACATGCTGGCCTGCCGCGCGTAGGGCAACATGTCGGCTTCGTGGCCCGAGGGGTCCTTGTGGAACGCCTCCCGGTCGAACGCCTCGCCGTCGTTGCGACGGTACAGGTCGGCCGAGCCGAGCACGGTGTACACGGGTCCGTCGAACACGGCGTTCAGGAAGGCGGTGGGGGACACGCGGGAGATGCCCGCCTTGTCCAGCACCTCCATGGCGCCGCGCCCAACGCGGCCACCGCCGGTCATCACGATGCGCAGGTCCCGGGGCATCGGGAAGGCGTGCAGGTGCTGTTCCATCTCGGCGCGGTCGTGGCACAGGTGCGCGGGCTTCAGCACGGGCCCTCCCAGCGTGGCCTGCCAGGCGCGGAAGGCGTTGTACGCGCCCACCACGCCCGCCCAGCGTCCGAAGGCCAGCACGCGCTCGCCCCCGGGGTCGGTGAGCAGCTCGTGGTCGATCAGGCGGATCCGCTTGGCCACTGCGGCCTGCATCAACTTGCGGTTGTGCGGCTGCTCCTTGATGGTGTGGCTGAAGAACTGGTAGCTCTTCCCCTCCAGCAGCATGTCCACCGGCACCTCCTTCACGCCGATGATCAGGTCGCGGTCCATCAGGTCGTCGACGAGCCGAACACCGGCGGCCTCGTATTCGGCATCGGTGATCGCGCGTGATGGGCTGCGCTGCACCACAACGTCGCTGCCGGGGTACCGCTGCATCACCTCGAGGCATTGGGCCGGGGTGAGGGCCACGCGCTTGTCCGGCGGGACCTTGCCCTCGCGGATGATGCCGATCTTGCTGTACATGGGGTTCGAAAGGGCGCCAAAAGTAGAAGAGTTGGCAGTGCATGCCGGTCGGCATGGCGTTCGCTGGCACCCCGCAGCGCTACCTTTGCGCCCTGTTCTTTGGAACACCTCCTGGGGCCGACCTGGATTCGACAGCGGCTTCGTGGTGCGTGTAAGCATGCCGGGTCATGGGGACAGGCCCGCCAAACCGATCCCTGCGCCATAACTGGCGAAGTAGACTACGCGCTCGCGGCCTAATAGCCTCAGGCTATTGGCCTTATCCACGTGAACAACAGTAGCGTGGACGAGCACCCCTCGGGGAGGCCCGTCGACCTCCTTCCCGGCCCAGGGGTGTCATCCTGGAAGACTGGTCTGTGCGGTGGTCCGGAGCACAGGTGAGAAACAGGACCTAAGCCCGCGCTAGGGTGCCCTCCCCCAGGCACGGGTCGAAAACCAACGGAACGGCTAAGCATGTAGAAAGCCCGCATTGCGGTCGTTTGGACGGCGGTTCGAACCCGCCCGGCTCCACCTTCGCCTCGCCGAAGCAAGGCCCTTGGCATCAGCCAAAGGGCCTTGCGGAGGCGGGCTTCGCGTCTCTCTTCACCGCCGGCCTTGCTTGGTCGAGGCTTCGGTGGACGCGGTCCACCTTCCCGACCATGGTCTTTCCGTTCACCGTGTACATCCTTCGGACCTCGGATGGTCATACCTATGTTGGTTGTACCGCCAACTTGGAGGAGCGTTTGCGCCGCCATCAGGCTGGGTTGGTCCATTTCACCAAGGACAAGCTTCCCGTCCAGTGCATCGCGGCGTTCGGGTTCCACGATAAGTACAAGGCGTATGCGTTCGAGA
>JBIJCH010000083.1:0-7718 GCA_044344815.1 Flavobacteriales bacterium
GAGGATCAGCCCTTCAGCGCCTTGTTGGCGTCGAGCATGTCCTTGATGCCGCCTACGCTGCTGAGCACGCCGGTGGCCTCGTAGGGCATGTAGATCACCTTGTTGTTCTGGCCGCTGGTCATCTCCTTCAGCGTTTCCAGGTACTTCATGGCGATGAGGTAGTTGGTGGGGTCGGCGTTGGAGCCCTTGATGGCCTCGGTCACCAGGCGGATGGCCTCCGCTTCACCCTGGGCCCGGCGGATACGGCTCTGGGCATCGCCCTCGGCTTCGAGTATCTGGCTTTGCTTCTGGCCCTCGGCCGTGGTGATCTGCGATTGCTGGACACCCTCGGCCTGCAGCACGGCGGCGCGCTTGCTGCCCTCGGCATCGATGATCTGCGCCCGGCGATCGCGCTCGGCGCGCATCTGCTTCTCCATGGCCTCGCGGATGTCGCGCGGCGGGTTGATGTCCTGGAGCTCCACGCGGTTCACCTTCACGCCCCACTTGTTGCTGGCCTCATCCAGGATGGTGCGCAGCTTCATGTTGATGGTGTCGCGGCTGGTGAGGCACTCGTCCAGGTCGAGCTCGCCGATCACGTTTCGGAGCGTGGTCTGCGTGAGCTTCTCGATGGCCAGCGGCAGGTTCTCGATCTCGTACATGGCCTTCACCGGGTCCATCACCTGGAAGTAGAGCAGCGCGTTGATCTCGGTCATCACGTTGTCCTTGGTGATCACGTTCTGACGCGGGAAGTCGTACACGGTCTCGCGCAGGTCGATGCGCTCCTTCTTCACGAACTGCACGTACTTGTTGCCATCGGGCAGGTCGCGGGTGAAGCGGAAGATGATCTCGCGCGGCTTGTCGATGATGGGGATGATGACGTTGATGCCTGCGGTGAGCGTCTTCTGGTACTTGCCCAGGCGTTCGATCACCATGGCCTCGCTCTGCTGCACGATGCGCAGGCCCTTGGCCACGATGAAGGCGATGAAGACGGCGAAGAGGAGGAGCACGACGATCCCTGCGTCCATGGATTTGGTTTTTTAGAGTGGTGTTGGTGTAAGGGGAATGCGAGGAGGGTGGGCGGTCATCCCTCGATGGGCCGCACGATGAGGGTGTTGCTGTCCACGCGCACCACCTCCACGAGGTCGCCCATGCGGAGCTGGCGGTCGCTGGTGCATTCCGCGCGCCAGTCGTCGCCGGCTGCGCTCACCCGGCCCAGGCGCAGGCCCGGCTCGAAATCCTGGGTCACACGGCCGCGCTGGCCCACCAGGGCGTCCATGTTGGTCTTCACATCGGCGCCTTGCCACATGCGCTTCATCAGCAGCGGGCGGATCGTGAGGAAGGAGACCAGGGCGAAGGCGGAGAAGGCGATGAGCTGCCCGGCGGCACCCAGGCCGATGGCCGCAGCGAGGCTGCCTCCGATGCAGCCGATGCCCAGGCAGAGCAGGAAGAAACCGGGGACGAAGATCTCGGCGATCATCAGCACCAGGGCCAGTCCCGCCCACCAATGCCATTGGAAGAAGTCCATGTTGTTCCGTTGTCTGTGGTCGAAGATAGAGGGCACCGCTGTTGCCGGGGATCCGGATCAGGATGAGCGGTCGCAGGACCTGATGGGGCGGCTCCGGCCCGTACCGGGGCGTTCCGCTATTTTCGGCGGCAGATGCGGGGGAAGATACAGGCCATGTTGGGTTCGCGCGATGGAAGGGACAGCCTGTTGACCTACGCGGCCGAAGGGCTCGCCCTGGTGGGCATGGTGCTGGCCTACAGGCTGGCCGCCATGGAGGGCCGTACCGAACTGGACCAGTACGTGGTGGTGCGGCGCACCGTGTCCTTCATCTACCCGTTGCTGTTGCTGGGCGCTGCGGTGGGCGTGACCCGGTTCGTGGCCATGCGCAGCCGGCCCGAGGAACAGCGGCGCTACCTGATCGCCGCGCTCTCCTGGAGCGTGCCGCTCGCCCTGGCCGTGGTGGTGCTTGGGCTGGTGTTCGCATCGCCGCTGTCCTGGCTCGTGTTCGGCTCGGGCGATCAGCACGACCTGGTCCCGCCGCTCGCCCTCATGATCGGCAGCGTGGCCCTTTACGGCCTCAGCTACTCGTTCCTGCGGGGGCAGGGGCACCTGGTGGCGGCCAACACGGTGCAGGTGCTCGCCCTGGCGGGTGCGCCTTGTGCGGCCTTCCTGGTGAGCGACGACCTGGTGGCCGTCTGCTGGATCACCGGTTGCGCCTGGACCCTCCTGGCCGCCGCCGGCATCATGCCCGCCCTGCTGCAGCCCAACCCGGAACGCAGCCACCGCGAGCGCGGGGAACTGCTGCGCTATGGCCTGCCGCGCGTGCCGGGCGATCTGGCGATGGGCGCGCTGCTCACGGTGCCGGTGTACATGGTGGCCCGCACCCACGGCCTCTCCGCCAGCGGCGAGATCGGTTTCGGCGCCACCCTGCTCAACCTGGCCGCCGCCGTGTTCTCGCCGCTCTCGCTGGTGCTGTTGCCCTCCTCAGCCTCGCAACTGGCCGCAGGTGACCATGCCGGGCTCAGCCGGCGCATCGGCCGGTTGTCCATGCTCACCCTGCTCGCCTGCGCCGCCATGACCCTCGTGTTCGAGGTGGCCGCCGACCCGATCCTGCACATCTACCTGGGCGATGCGTACGCCCCCTACGTTTCGACCAGCCGCATCGTCTTCCTCGGTGCCCTTCCCTTCGGGGTGTTCATCGGCCTTCGCAGCGTGCTCGATGCCTACTACCACACCCCGCGCAACGGCATCAACCTCACCAAGGCCTTCCTCATCCTCATCGCCGGTGGCCTGGTGCACTTCCTGGTGCCCACGCCTTCCTCGTTCGTGGCCTGGGTGCTGGTGGCCGCCCTGGCCCACCTGGGCTGGGCCACCTGGCGCGACGTGCGCAGCGTACGCGCCGAGCTGGACCGGTTCGCGGGCGGAACCGACCAGCGCCTCCGGATCATGGTGGTGATCCCCGCCGCCGAGGAGAGCGACCAATTCTCATCATCAAGAAGGCAGGCGCGTTCGTTCAGCGAGGTGCACGGGGCGGAGGTCGGCTTCTTTCACCTCAAGGACCGTTCGAGCCTGCGCCGCCTGCTGCGGGACCGCTACCGCTTCAAGCGTCAGCTGCGCACCTTCCGGCCCGATGTGGTGCATGTGCACTACGGCTCGGTCTCGGCCCTGTTCGCCGTGCTCAACAGCCCGGTGCCCGTGGTGATCTCCTTCCTGGGCAGCGACCTCGACCGCCCGAAGGACATGGGGGCCATGCGCACGGTGCTGGGGCGCTTCTTCTCGCAAGTGGCCGCCTTCTTCAGCGCCGGTATCATCTGCACCACCCAGGAACTGCGCGAACTGCTCTGGTGGCGGCAGGACGAGGTGCGCGTGATCCCGCACGGGGATGCGCCCGACGCCGATGGTGCCACCATCGCCTTCCTGCGCTCCACCACACTGGTGCAGGGCGCGATGCGCTGAGCCTCTCGGCCCCGATCCGCATCTTTGCGGCCACCAAGCCCGCCCGCATGCTCAAAGGCAAGACCGTCGCCGTTGTCGTTCCCTGCTACAACGAGGAGAGCCAGATCGGCTTCGTGATCGACACGATGCCCGACTTCGTCGACCGGATCGTGGTGGTGAACGACTGCAGCCCCGACCGCACGGCCGAGGTGGTGAAGGAGCTCATCGCACGCGACCGCGCGAAGGGTGAGGGGAAGCGCATCCCGCCGTACAAGGTTGAACGCACCCGCTGGAACGAGGCCGAACTGGTGCTGCAGGAGGAGAGCGAGCGCGAGATGGCCCATTACGTGCCCAGTGAGGTGGTGAACGAGCACCCGGAGACCGACCGCATCATCCTCATCAACAACCTGAGGAACGGAGGGGTGGGGGCCGGCATCGCCCGCGGCTACAAGTGGTGCCAGGACCACGCCATCGACTGCACCGCGGTGATGGCCGGCGACGGGCAGATGGACCCCCACGAGCTGGAGAGCATCTGCCTGCCGGTGATCGATGAGGGCATCGACTACGTGAAGGGCAACCGCCTCATCCACCGCAGCGCATGGCTGGTGATCCCCCGCGTGCGCTTCTTCGGCAACAGCATCCTCAGCATCCTCACCAAGCTGGCCAGCGGGTACTGGCGCGTGAGCGACACCCAGACCGGCTACACCGCCATCGGGCTGCGCGCCATGCAGGCCATCAAGCTGCACAAGATCTACCGCAGCTACGGCATGCCCAACGACATGCTCGTGAAGCTCAACATCGCCCAGTGCAGCCTGCGCGAGGTGGAGATCAAGCCCGTGTACCGTGTGGGCGAGCAGAGCAAGATGAAGGTGATGAAGGTGATCCCCCGTGTGAGCCGCCTGCTGATCAAGAGCTTCTTCATCCGGCTGTGGCGCAAGTACCTCTTCAAGGACTTCCACCCGCTCTTCATCTTCTACAACTACGCGTTCGTGGCGGGCCTCATCGCCTTGCCCTACCTGTGGAAGATCGGCAAGGCCTTCGTCACCGGCGCCACGGTGAACACCGAGCCCCTGATCGCCTTCCTGTTCCTGGCCACGAGCAGCTTCCAGGCGTTGATCTTCGCCATGTGGATGGACATGCAGGACAACGAGCGGTTGTACAAGTAGGCCACCGGCGGCGGCCGGGTATCTTTACCGGCCATGTGCGGAATATTCGGGATCATCGCCAGGCCTGAGGCGGGGCTGGACCGTGCGTTCACCGAAGCGGTGATGCGGGAGCTCTTCGTGCTGAGCGAATCGCGCGGGAAGGAGAGCAGCGGCATCGCCGTTCGCGATGCGGTCGGGCGCACCATCCATGTCACCAAGGACGACGTGCCGGCCACCGACCTCATCCGGTCAACGGCCTACCGCGGCTTTCTGGACCAGGCCCTGGCGCCCGCCTTCACGCAAGGCCAGCAGGAGCTGGCGCTCATCGCGCACAGCCGCCTGGTGACCAACGGCAGCCAGGAGCACAACTTCAACAACCAGCCCGTCATCAAGGACGGCATCGTCATGATCCACAACGGGATCGTGACCAATGTGGACGCGCTTTGGGCGAAATACGCCGGTCGCATCGAGCGCCGCTACGAGGTGGACACCGAGGTGCTCGCAGCGCTGTTCCGGCTGTTCCTGAAGGAAGGCAAGGGTCCCGTGGAGGCCGCTCGTGCCGTGTTCGCCGAGATGGAGGGCGCCGCGAGCGTGGCCATCCTGTTCGAGGATGCCGCGCAGGTGCTGCTCGCCACCAACACAGGCTCGTTCTATTCGCTCACCGACTCCAAGGGTAGCCTGGTCTTCGCGTCGGAGGCCTACATCCTGCGCACCTTCCGCGACAGCGAAGGGATGAAGGCCCGGTACGGGGGGCTGGAGGCCGACTGGCTTGAGCCGTTCACCGGCAAGCTCATCGACCTGGCCACGTTCACCGTCACCGAATTCGGGCTGAAGGTGACCGACCCGGGCCCCACGCTGGCCGCCACCGAGCCGTTCCGGATCACCGACCATTCCAAAGGTGGAGCGTCGGCGGCCCCGGCCATGGCCACCAGCGATGAGGACCGGCTGCGCCAACTGATCGAGTTCCCCGAGGAGGTGATGCGCAGCATCCGGCGATGCAGCAAGTGCCTGCTGCCGGAGACCTTCCCCTTCATCGCCTACGATGCCAAGGGCGTGTGCAACTACTGCCACAGCTACAAGCCGAAGGGGCTCAAGGTGGACAAGCGGCCGCAGTTCGAGGAGGTGCTGAAGAAGTACCGCCGCAACGATGGCAGGCAGGACTGCATCGTGGCCTTCAGCGGGGGACGGGACAGCAGCTACGGCCTGCACCTGCTGGTGAAGGAGTTCGGCATGACCCCGCTCACCTTCACCTACGACTGGGGCCTGGTGACCGACCTGGCGCGCCGCAACATCGCTCGCATGACCGGCAAGCTCGGGGTGGAGAACATCCTGGTGAGCGCGGACATCAAGATGAAGCGCCGCAACGTACGCCTGAACATGGAGGCGTGGTTGAAGCAGCCGCGCCTGGGCATGATCCCGCTCTTCATGGCCGGCGACAAGCACTTCTTCGTGCACGTGAACAACATCCGGCGGCAGACGGGCATCCACTGCGACATCTGGATGGAGAACAAGCTCGAGAACACCGACTTCAAGGCCGGGTTCGCGGGCATCCGCCCCAACTTCGACAAGGAGCGCATCGACAAGCAGACCACCCTGGCGAAGCTGCAGATGCCGCTCTACTACATGCGGAACTTCGTGGCCAACCCCGGCTACCTCAACGCCAGCCTGCCCGACACCTACAGCGCGTTCAAGGCCTATTACACCGAGCCCCGCGACGTGTACCTGCTGCTCTTCGACTACATCCCCTGGAACGAGGAGACGCTGGACCGCACCCTGAAGGACGAGTACAACTGGGAGATCTCCCCCGACACCACGAGCACCTGGCGCATCGGCGATGGCACGGCGGCCTTCTACAACTATGTGTATGGCCTCGTGGCGGGTTTCACCGAATTCGACACCTTCCGCAGCAACCAGATCCGCGAGGGCATGATCACCCGCGAGGAAGGCCTGGCGCACGTGTTGCGCGAGAACCGACCGCGCTTCGAGAGCATGCAGTGGTACTTCGAGACCATCGGGGTGGACATGGAGCGGGCCTTGAAGGTGATCAACGCGATCCCCCGGCTCTACCGCAAGCCCGTGGTGGCATGATGGAGGCGGTGGTCCTTGTGCTGCTGGTGGGCGTGACCAACCTCGCGAGCGGTGGGGCCGTGGCCGCCTTCCTGCTCGGCCGCAACGACAGCCTTCGGCTTCCCGCGTGGCCGCTGGCCCTCACCGGCCTGGCGCTGGGCCCCTTCATCACGACCCTGGTGCTGTACTACACCCTGGTGCTGTGGCATGGCGTGCCCACCTTCATCGCCTTGCTGCTGCCCCTGTTCGCGTTCGCGGTGCTCATCCGGGCGGCAGGGCAGGGGCGGAGGCTTCTCCGGGAGCTGGTGGCCGGCATCCCCGGCGCTTTGAAGGACCGCACGCTCTGGCCCTTCGTGGCGGGCACCCTCTTCCTGATGCTGGTCACCGTGGTCTTCCTGGTGAACAAGCCCCTGGTGGACCACGACGTGCTCGAGTACGGCGTGCAAGGCCGGATCTTCCTGCGCGACCGGGCGATCGCCTACCAGCGATTCCAGTTCGATGCGGCCAGCGGCTTCCATTACGTGGGGCTGCACGGCTTCTCCTTCCCGCTGCTCTTCACCTGGGAGGGCCTCTGGGGCGCACTGCCCGGGGTGCGCACCGACATCTGGGTCCGCAGCATCACCATGTGGTACGCCTGGCTGCTGATCGCCTTCTGCTGGTCGTTGCTGCGCCGGGTGGACCGCTGGGCCGCCGTGGCCGGTGGCGTTGCGCTCACCGCGTCGGTCGGCTTCCTCTTCCTCATGACCATCTACCACCTGGACAGCTTCCGCATCATGCTGTTCACCTGCGCGGTGGCCGCTTTCGTGGCCGTGCTCCAGGCCCCCTCGCGGGTGCGGGTGCTGCTCTTCGGTGCGCTGGCCGGTGCCCAGGCCTTCGTGCACTCGGTGGGTGCCATCCTGGCCGGGGTGCTGGTGTTCGTGCTGCTGTTCGCGCTGCCCGTTCGCTGGAACAGCCGCATCAACTGGTTGGCACAGGGCGTGGGCATGCTGCTGCTCTTCGGGGCTGTCCATTACCTGGTCGACATCGTGCTCGGCACGGGTTGGATCTTCCAGGACATCATCTGGTACTGATGAAGCAGCGGCACATCG
>JBIJCH010000082.1:0-7718 GCA_044344815.1 Flavobacteriales bacterium
GGACGGAGCAAGGCCCGTTCTTCCAAAGCCATGAACATGTTGCGATCACTTAGCTGCATATTGTCGCTCTTGGCGCTAACGGGTGCTGCGACCCAGGCCCAGGACACACCCCCTTCCATCTGGAGCTCCGCCTACATCAGCGGCGGCGGCTTCTTCACCGGCAACGAGGACCTCTTCCGCCAGGAGGTGGCCCTGCTCACCCCGGGGTCCACGCTGCTCGCCGGCGGCCTGCCCGACCACGACTACGACAGCGATCCCTACCTGGAGGAGGGCGCGGGCCTCTTCGAAGCGGGCATCGGGCTGCTGCCCTTCCGCAAGGTCGACCGCAGCGGCCCCGAGCTGCGGCTGGGCTTCCTCTACGCCGGGCGCAACGAGCTCTCCGGCTATTTCAGCCGCACCACCCGCACCCCCTACGACACGCTCACCAGCAGCCAGACCGGCGAGGTGTACTACATCGATTCCGTGCACCGCAGCACCTACGCCGTGCAGTACAGTGCCGAACGCTTCGGCCTCAACGCCTCGCTCACCTGGCGCACCAATGGGCGGTGGAGCGTGTACGGCGGCGTGGGCCTGGCCGGTGGCCTGCTGATGAACGCCCGCACCGAGGTGTTCCGCTCGATCTACGATAGTGTGGACGGCCCGTCCACCGGTCCCGGCGATGGCTTCTACGGCCGGTACAACGACGCCGCATCCGAGTCCTTCCGCAACGGCACCGGCTGGTGGGCGGGCCTTTACGCCCCCATCGGCCTCGACTTCCGCATAGCGCGCAAGGGTGAGTTCTGGGGCCGCATGCACCTGTACACCGAGCTCAGGCCACAGCTCGTGTTCCAAGGCACGCCGGAGCTGGGCACGGGGACGAGCTTCGGCCTGCAGAACGCCTTCGGCGTACGCTACACCTTCTAGGAACGCTCCTCGCCGGCTTCAGGAGAGGGAGCAGGCGCCTCACCGGTAGGCGCAGGTGGTTCCACCGCCGCGGGTTGTCCCGCCTGCGCGAACGCGTGCCGCTCGAACAGGATCAGCCACAGCACGCCCACGGTGATCGCCGCATCGGCCAGGTTGAACACCGGCCGGAAGAACTCGAACTCCTCACCGCCCCACAGCGGGAACCACTCGGGGAAGCGGCCGTGCCACAGGGGGAAGTAGAACATGTCCACCACCCAGCCGTGGAGCAGCGGGGCGTACCCCCCTTCCGCGGGAAGGAAGGTGGCCACATCGATGCTGGTGCTGCGGCTGAAGAGCACGCCGTAGAAGGTGCTGTCGATGATGTTGCCCAGCGCGCCGGCGAACACCAGGGCCACACACGTGATCAGGCCGGGCTTCGCGCCGTGGCGGATGATGCCCCGCAGGTACCAGCCGATGCCCGCCACCGCGATGATCCGGAACAGGGTGAGCATGAGCTTGCCCTGCTCCCCGCCGAACTTCATCCCGAAGGCCATGCCGTCGTTCTCGATGAAGTGCAGGAAGGCGTGGCCGGAGGGATTGGCGGGGATGTGCTGACCGATGGTGAAGTGCAGCGTGATCCACACCTTCAGCACCTGGTCCGCAAGCAGCACCAGGAAAATGGTGGACAGCGCGCGCTTCAACTCGCAGGGGCGAGGGCCTTGCGGCGCCTCAGTTGTTCATCTGCTGCTTCGCCTCGATGCTGAGGGTGGCGTGCGGCACCAGGCGCAGGCGCTCCTTGCTGATCAGGCGGCCGGTGACGCGGCAGATGCCGTAGGTCTTGTTGCGGATGCGCAGCAGCGCGTCCTCCAGGTGCTTGATGAACTTCTCCTGGCGGGCGGCCAGCTGGGCCGTCTCCTCGCGGCTCAGGGTCTCGCTGCCGTCCTCGATCATCTTGAACGAGGGGCTCGTGTCCTCCGTGCCGTTGTTGTCGGTGTTCGCCAGCGTCTGCTTCAGCAGCTCGTAGTCCTTGCGGGCCTCATCCAGCTTGGCGTTGATGATCTGGCGGAACTCCTCCAGCTCGCTGTCGCTGTAGCGCTCCTTGCCGGGCGACTCCAGCGTGCTCACCTGCTTCTTCACCACAGGCGCCGCCTTCGGCATGTTCGGGGCGCTCTTGATCGTCACCAGGGGCTTCGCCTCGGCCTTCTTCACCTCCTCCTTCTTCTCTTCCTTCTTCACGGGGGCTTTCGCTACGGGTTTTTCAACAGGGGCCGGTTTCGGGGCGGGCTTGGCGGGCGCCTTGGCCACGGGCTTGGCCGGAGCGGCTTTCACCGGGGCCTTGGCCACCGGCTTCGGGGCAGGCTTGGCGGGAACGGCCTTCTTCACCGGCGCCTTCGCCACAACCTTCTTGGCAGGGGCGGCCTTCTTGCCCGCCGGAGCCTTCGCCGAGGCGGGCTTCACCGGCTTCACCGCCTTCTTGGGCGCGGGCTTCGCTGTCGCCTTCTTCGCGGGGGCGGCCTTCTTGCCCGCCGGAGCCTTCGCCGAGGCGGGCTTCACCGGCTTGGCCACTTTCTTCGGGGCCGCCTTCACCACCTTCCTGGCCGCCGGCTTGGCCGGAGCCTTCTTGGCGGGCTTGGACGCTTTCTTCACCGCCGGCTTGGCAGCTTTCTTCACGGGCTTGGACGCGGCCTTCTTGGCAGGCTTGGCGGCCTTTTTCGCGGCGGTCTTCTTGGCCATGGCGGTACCCCTTTGGAAATTGATCCGCAAATATAGACGCTTTCCCGCGTCAGTTCACGGACCGCACAAGGCTCAGGGCCACCCGAAGCCGCTCGTCCAGCTCGACCTCGTGGATGCCCGCTCCCTCGGCAGGCAATGACGCCACAAGAACCTGGTCCTCAGGGGTTAAGGAGAGGGTCTCGGAGAGGATCCAGCCTGCGTGGCTGCGCACGGCCTGGGCCACCCGTTCGTCCCCGCCCGCATGGATGTGCAGCTGCACCCGGTCGGTGACCTCGAAGCCGCTCTCCTTGCGCAGGGTCTGGATCCGGCTCACCAGCTCACGGGCGATGCCCTCACTGATCAGTTCTTCCGTGAGGGTGATGTCGAGCGCCACGGTGAGCGCCCCATCGCTGGCCACGCTCAGGCCCGGCACGTTCTCGGCCGTGATCTCCACGTCGTCACGCAATACCTCCACCTCCTGACCTTCCACGCTCAGCTTCATGCTGCCACGTGCTTCCAGTTCGGCGATGTGCGCCTGGTCGAATGCCGTGATCGCCGCGGCCACGCTCTTCATCAGCTTGCCCATCCGTGCGCCCAGCTTCTTGAAGTCGGGCTTGATCCTCTTGGTGAGCTTGCTCTCGCTGGCATCGAGGATCACCAGCTCCTTCACGTTCACCTCGCTCAGCACGAGGTCGCGGATGGCCTCCAGGCGCGTGCGCATCGCCGCGTCGGTCACGGGCACCAGCATCTTCTGCAAGGGCTGGCGCACGCGGTGACCTTCCTTCTTGCGGATGCTGAGCACGAGCGAGGTGAGCTTCTGCGCGAGCGCGGTACGTTGCTCCAGCTCGGTGTCGATGAGCGACGCGTCGTGCTTCGGCCAATCGCTCAGGTGAACGCTCGTGCCCTTCAGATCGCGATAGAGGCGGTCGCTGAAGAAGGGCGCGATGGGCGCGCTGAGCATCGCGATCACTTCCAGGCAACGATGCAGTGTGCTGAACGCGGCGTTCTTATCGGCACCCAACTCACCTTTCCAGAAGCGGCGGCGGTTCAGACGCACGTACCAGTTGCTGAGGTCCTCCACCACGAAGTCCTGGATGGCGCGCGCGGCGATCGTGGGCTCGTAGTCGGCGTAGCTCGCGTCGGCCAGCTTCAGCACGCTGTTCAGTCGAGAGAGGATCCAGCGGTCGCTCTCGGTGAGCGCCACTTCTCCCGTGCCAGCGTAGCCATCGATGTTGGCGTAGAGCGCGAAGAAGTTGTAGGTATTGAAGAGCGCGCGGAAGAACTTGCGCTGCACCTCGGTGATGCCCTCGGCGTCGAACTTCAGGTTGTCCCAGGGCGAGGCGTTGCTGATCATGTACCAGCGCACCGCATCGGCGCCGTACTGGTCCAGCGTCTTGAACGGATCCACCGCATTGCCCAGGCGCTTGCTCATCTTCTGGCCCACCTTGTCGAGCACCAGGCCGTTGCTCACCACGGTGCGGTAGGCCACACTGTCCTGCGTGAGCGTGGCGATGGCGTGCAGGGTGTAGAACCAGCCGCGGGTCTGGTCCACGCCCTCGGCGATGAACGCAGCGGGGAACTTCTCCTTGAAGGTGGCCTCGTTCTCGAAGGGGTGGTGCCACTGCGCGTAGGGCATGGCGCCGCTGTCGAACCACACGTCGATGAGGTCGGTCTCGCGGCGCATGGGCTTGCCGCCCGGGCTCACCAGCACGATGTGGTCCACGTACGGACGGTGGATGTCGATGCGGTCGTAGTTGGCATCGCTCATGTCTCCGGGTACGAAGGCGGCGTAGGGGTCGGCCGCCATCACGCCAGCCTTCACGGCGCGTGCGATCTCCTCCTTCAGTTGTGCGAGTGAACCGATGCAGAGCTCCTCGCTGCCATCCTCCGTGCGCCAGATGGGCAGCGGGATGCCCCAGTAGCGCGAACGCGAAAGGTTCCAGTCCTGCAGGTTCTCCAACCAGTTGCCGAAGCGGCCGGTGCCGGTGCTCTCGGGCTTCCAGGTGATGGTCCTGTTGAGCGCGATGAGCCGGTCCTTCTTCGCGGTGACGCGCACGAACCAGCTGTCGAGCGGGTAGTAGAGCACGGGCTTGTCGGTGCGCCAGCAGTGGGGGTAGTTGTGCTCGTACTTCTCCACCTTGAAGGCGCGGCCCTCGGTCTTCAGCTTGATGGCGATGCGCTCATCCACGCTGAGGTACTTGTCACGCCCCTGCTTCTTCGCCTCGGCGGCCTGTTCCTCCGCGCTGAGGTACTCGGCCTTCACGTATTCGCCCGCGAAGTCGGTCACTTCTGGCTTGAAGCGGCCGCGCAGGTCCACGAGCGTGAGCGAACCGATGCCGTGTTGCCGCGCCACGCGCTGGTCATCCGCACCGAAGCTGGGTGCCGTGTGCACCACGCCGGTCCCGTCCTCCGTCGTCACGAAATCACCACCGATCACCTTGAACGCGTCGCCGCCTTCCGGTGTCGCGAAAGGAAGAAGCTGCTCGTAGCGGATGCCTTCCAGCTGGTGGCCGTGGAATTCGATGTCAATGCTCCAGGGGATGTGCTTCCCGTCCTTCTTGTAGTCCTCGAACGAAGCATCCCTGTGCTCCTCTTTGAAGTAGGCGTTAAGCCTGGACTTCGCGAGCACCACGGTCTGCGGCGCGTGCGTGTAGGGGTTGAAGGTCTTCACGCGCAAATAGTCCAGCTTGGGGCCAACGGTGAGCGCGCAGTTGCTGGGCAGGGTCCAGGGTGTGGTCGTCCATGCGAGGATGAAGACATCGCCGAAGGCGTCCTTGAAGAGCCACTCGCTCGCGGCATCGCGCTTCACCTTGAACTGCGCCACCACGCTGGTGTCCTTCACCGGCTTGTAGGTGCCGGGCTGGTTGAGCTCGTGTGAGGAGAGACCGGTTCCGGCGGCCGGCGAATAAGGCTGGATGGTGTAGCCCTTGTACAGCAGGTCCTGGTCGTGGAGCTGCTTCAACAGGTGCCACACGCTCTCGATGTACTTGGTGTGGTAGGTGACGTAGGGCTTCTCCAGGTCGAGCCAGAAGCCGATGCGCTTGGTGAGGTCGTTCCACACATCGGTGTAGCGCATCACGGCCTTCTTGCACGCGGCGTTGTACTCTTCGATGCTTATGGTCTTCCCGATATCCTCCTTGGTGATGCCGAGCTCCTTCTCCACGCCGAGCTCGATGGGCAGGCCGTGCGTATCCCAGCCGGCCTTGCGGTCCACGCGGTGGCCCTTCTGCGTCTGGTAGCGGCAGAAGATGTCCTTGATGGTGCGCGCCATCACATGGTGGATGCCGGGCAGGCCGTTGGCGCTGGGCGGACCCTCGTAGAACACGAAAGGCGGCGCGTCCTTGCGCAGCTGCAGGCTCCGGCCGAAGGTGTCCTCGGCCTCCCACTGCTTCAACACCTCCTCGGCGACCTTGGGCAGGTCGAGCTCGTCGTACTGCGGGAAACGCTTGTCCATCAGGGCTTTTCTACGGGGCCGCAAAGATAGCGGGCCGGACCCTGACCGGCCTTAGGCCGAACCGGCGCGCACATCACCCCCGGAACCGCACCATCACCGTATTCCCCTTCTCCTCGCGGCGGGTCTCCAACTGGTCCTTCAGTGCGTTCACCAGCGAGGAGAGCGAGGCATGCCCGTAGCTGCGCGGGTCGAAGCCGGGGTCCAGTCGGCGCAGGGCCTGACCGATGAGGCTGAGCGAGGCTTCCTCCTCCTCGCCCTTCGCGATGTTGAAGGCCTTCCGCAGCTTGCGCATGAGCTCCGCGTTCTGCGAGAGCTTGGCCGGCTGGGCCTTCGCCGTTGAGCCGGTGCGCTTGCCGCGCTCCTTGCCGGATGTGCTTGCCGCTGCTCCTGCACCTGGTCCTGCCTCCTGAACATCCAGGTTCTCCACATAGATGAAGCGCTCGCATGCCTTCACGAAGGCGTCCGGGGTCTTCTTCTCGCCCACGCCCATCACGAAGAGGCCGCTTTCGCGCAGCCGGGTGGCCAACCGCGTGTAGTCGCTGTCGCTGCTCACGATGCAGAAGGCGTCCACCAGATCGCCGTGCAGGATGTCCATGGCGTCGATGATCAGCGCGCTGTCCGTGCTGTTCTTGCCCTTGGTGTAGGCGAACTGCTGCACCGGCTGGATGGCGTTGCTGTTCAAGAGCTCCTTCCAGCCGCTCATGCCCTGCGTGGTCCAGTCGCCGTAGATGCGCCGGATGGTGATCGTGCCGTTCTTGCTCACCTCCTCCAGGATCGGGGCCAGCCGCTTGGGCGCCGCGTTGTCACCATCGATCAGCAGGGCGATCGTGGTGTCGTTGATCTTCTTCATGCCCGGTGAAGGTAGGCGCCGGTCGCTGGCCTACATCGTCCCCTTCAACATCTTGTTCCAGTACAGCCAGGGCAGCATGTGTTTCTTCAGCACCCACATGCTCCACAGCGGCTTGCTGGTGTCGAAGAGCCTGCTCAGCAGCGGATCGCTGTCGCGCACGTTGTCGTACTTGAACTCGGCCAGTAGCATCTTGCCGTAACCGGTCACGAGCGGACAGCTGCTGTACCCCTCGTACTTCGCGGAGGAGAGCATTCCGTCCTTGATGCGCTGCAGGATGTTGGCCACCACCACGGGTGCCTGCTTGCGGATGGCCGCGCCGGTCTTGGCCGTGGGCAGCGCGGCCACATCGCCCAGCCCGAAGATGTTCGCATAGCGCTTGTGCTGCAGGGTATGGATGTCCACCTCCAGCCAGCCCTTGTTCGGTCCGTCGGCATAGGCCAGCGGTGAGTGCCGCACGAAGTCGGGCGCGCTCTGCGGCGGCGCCAGGTGCAGCATGTCGTACTTCATCACGATGGTGCTCTCCCCCTCGATCTTCTCCGGGAGGCCCTGTTCCTCGGTGAGCACGCAATGGTTGTCGCCGGGCTTGCTCCACTTGAAGTGGATCTCCTGCTTCACCGGGTCGATGCGCACGGGGTTGTAGAAGGCCTTGAAGATGATCTCCTTCTTGCGGATCACATCCTCCAGCGCCGCGCGGAAGGGCTGCACACCGAAGATCACCGAGCCGGGCGTGGCGAACACAAGCTTGGTCCTGTCGCGCACGCCGCTGCGCCGGAAGAACTCATCCGCCAGGTATGCCGCCTTCTGCGGGGCCCCGCCGCA
>JBIJCH010000084.1:0-7696 GCA_044344815.1 Flavobacteriales bacterium
GCCTTCTGCCACCCATGGTCGCGCCGCTTCCGCCCACGAAAGTAGCCGGGGCGGCAGGCCCAGCTGGCATCCAGTTATGAACGATCCGCAAGAACGAAAGGCCCCGGTGATCGCACCGGGGCCCTTCTCATCAGGAGGGATGCGCTCAGGCCTTCACCGTGCCCTTGGGGGCGGCGGCGAGGATCTCGGCGCTGGCGCCGTCCCTGTACTTGGTGAAGTTGTCGTTGAACTGCTTCGCCAGCTTGTCGGCGGTGGCGTCGTAGGCCGCCTTGTCCTTCCACGTGGAACGCGGATCGAGGATCTCGGCGGGCACGTGCGGACAGCTCGTGGGGTAGCTCACGCCGAACACGGGGTGCTCCTTGTACTCCACGTTGTCCAGCTCACCCTTGAGGGCCGCGGTGATCATGGCGCGGGTGAACTTCAGCTTCATGCGCTCGCCGGTACCGTAGGCGCCGCCGCTCCAGCCGGTGTTCACCAGCCACACGCGCACGTTGTGCTTCTTCATCTTCTCGCCGAGCATGTCGGCGTACTTCGTGGGGTGCAGGGGCAGGAAGGCCTTGCCGAAGCACGCGCTGAAGGTGCTCTGCGGCTCGGTGACGCCGGCCTCGGTGCCCGCCACCTTGGCCGTGTACCCGCTGATGAAGTGGTACATCGCCTGCCCGGGGGTGAGCTTGCTGATCGGGGGCAGCACGCCGTAGGCGTCGCAGGTGAGGAAGAAGATGTTCTTCGGGTGGCCGCCGATGCTGGGCACGGCGATGTTGTCGATGTGGTGGATGGGGTAGCTCACCCGCGTGTTCTCCGTGCGCGACCCGTCGGTGAAATCGACCGAGGTGGTGTCGCCGTGGAACACGATGTTCTCCAGGATGGCGCCGAACTTGATGGCGTTCCAGATCTGGGGCTCCTTCTCGGCGCTGAGGTCGATGCACTTGGCGTAGCAGCCGCCCTCGAAGTTGAACACGCCGTCCTCGCTCCACCCATGCTCATCATCGCCGATGAGGCGGCGGTCCGGATCGGCGCTGAGGGTGGTCTTGCCGGTGCCGCTCAGGCCGAAGAACACGGCCGTGTCACCGTCCTTGCCGATGTTCGCGCTGCAGTGCATGCTCAGCACCCCGCGCTCCTCGGGCAGCACGTAGTTCAGCACGGTGAAGATGCCCTTCTTGATCTCGCCGGTGTAGCCGGTGCCACCGATCAGGATGATCTTCCGGGTGAAGTTGATGGCGGCGAAGTTGTGCTGGCGCACACCGTCCTTGGGACCCTCGGCGAGGAAGCCCGGCACGCAGATGACATGCCACTCGGGATCGTAGTCCTCGAGCTCGGCGTGGGTGGGCCGCAGGAACATGTTGCTGGCGAACAGGGCGCTCCACGGCTTCTCGGCCACCACGCGCACGTTGAGGCGGTAGGTGGGGTCGGCGCAGGCCATCGCGTCCTTGATGTAGACCTCGCGGCCCATCAGGTAGGCGCACATCTTCTCGTGCAGCTGGTCGAACTTCTCGGGGCTGAGCGGGTAGTTCACATCGCCCCACCACACCGTGTTCTCGGTCTTGGTGTCCTTCACGCAGAACTTGTCCTTGGGGCTGCGGCCGGTGAACTCGCCGGTCTCGATGGCCAGCGCACCGCTGTCGGCGAAGACGCCCTCGCCGCTGAGGATGGTGCTCTCGATGAGCTCGGCCGGTTCAAGGTTCCAGTAGGCATCGCCCACCTTGCCCAGGCCGATCCGAGCGAGGTCGGCGTTCCTGGGCTTCTTCCCGTAATCGTTCATGACTTGGATGGTTCGCTTTGGCCCGCGCCGCGCCGGTCACCACGACCGGAGGAACGGGGGCGCGAAATTACTCCTTCCCCCCGTCCCGCGCCCACTGATGGCGATCAGGACCTGCGCAAGGCGCTGACCAGCAGCACGGTCCACCCGCCCATGTACAGCAGCCCCCCCAGCGGGGTGATGGGCCCCAGCACCGGGGTGAGCGCCTGGGAGCCCAGCAGGTCGCGTGTGCTCAGCAGGTACAGCGAGCCGCTGAAGAAGACCACCCCGCCCATGAAAAGCGACCTGACCAGCCGGAGCCTTCCCATGCCCAGGTGTCCGCCGGCGAGGGACAGGAACAGGAGGCCGAGCCCGTGGATGAACTGGTAGAGCACCCCGGTGTGCCAGTTGGCCAGTGCCTCGGGCGTGATCCGGGGCCTCAGCCCGTGCGCCCCGAAGGCGCCAAGGCCAACGGCCAGCAGGCAGATGAAGGCGGCCAGGGCCAGGGTGCGTCGGTCCATGGCGCGAAGATGGCCCGGAAACGCGAAGCCCCCACCTTGCGGCAGGGGCCTCGTTCATCCGTTGGTCCAACTCACTTGTTCTGGAGCTTCTCCATCTCCTTGTCGAAGGTCTCCTTGAACTTCTCGTAGTCGTAGTCGATGCGCAGGCGCTCATCCTTGCTCAGTCGCTCGTTGTAGGCGGCCAGCAGGTCCTGGGCGCTGAGCTCGATGGCCACGTAGCACTTGTAGTTGCCGGTGGCCTCCACCTTCATCATCTTCTCGCAGATGGTCTTGGTGCCGCTCAGCTTCTGGTCCAGCACCTCGCGGGTGAGGCCCTCGAAGCGCTCGGCCACCTCCTCCTTGTTGTTCAGCTCGCGGCTGTTCACGTAGTTGTCGATCACGCCCTTGATCTGGGTGTTGATGGCGCTGGCCAGGTCGGCACGGGCGTTGGCCATGGCCTTTTTCTTGGCGGTGGCCTGGTCCATGCTCTCACCCAGGTTGTTGGCGCGGAAGGCCTTGTCGTCGGTGAAGAACTCGGGGCCCGAGCACAGCACCTTCACCTCCGTTTCGCCGCTGGGCGGCTTGGCGGCCTCGGCCTGCTTCTTCTTGCTCTTGCACGCGGTCATCGCGCCGGACAGCATCAGCGCCGTCATGAGGACCGTTACGGTGCGGTTGGTGTTCATGGTTTTCATGGTGTTCGACGTTGATCTGTCGTTGTTGGTGTCTTTGCCAAGGGCGTGCCAAACTTCGGGACCGCCCGTCATACCTACAAGATAGCGTTCATCAGGGCGGGGACCACCTCCTGCCGGATGTCCTGGAGCGACCGTTTGTACGCCTCCATCCCGGCCTTTTCGTAGTTGAGCTGCACGCCCTTGATGCCCTGCTTGCCGCCGCTGTAGACCATGTCCCGGGTCCTGCGGTCGCGGCAGGCCACGGCCAGGTCGAGATAGGCGGTGAAGAACCCGCTGGCCTCGCCACCCTCGCGCGTTCCGGCGGTGACCGTCATCAGCAGGTCGGCCTCCTGCTCCTTCTCCACGAAGCGGAAGCCCTTGCTGGTGAGCTCCTGCTTCACTGCGAGGGCGGCGCCACCCTCGGTGAGGGGCTGGCCCATGTTCTTCTCCAGCGCCGTGAAGTGCACCTTCGGCAGGCGCACATCGATGGGCACCCGCAGCTCGGGGGCGGTGAGGCTGGCCACGAGGGGCTTCACGAAGGCCTGGTCCTGGTCCAGGTCCTTGGCCACCAGGCCCTCCATGTCGACCCGCGCCAGGAGCTCGGGGCCGGCGACCCCCAGATCGACCTGCCGCACCGTGGTGCGCACCTGGCCCTCCGTATCCGTGTTGCGCGTGGCGGTGACCTTGCCCGACAGGCCGGGATAGCCGATCACCAGCGGGAGCTGGGCCAGTTCGCGCTGGCCGCCCTCACCCTGGAACCTAACCTGCAGCAGCATCTCCCGCGTGAAGTGGTTGGCCAGATCGAGCTGGCAGCGCTCGGGAAGCGCGGTGATCCGGGTGCCGGCCATCAGCCGCTGCAGGTCGTTGTAGATCTCATTGGCCAGGGAAACGCTGCGGCCGTTCACCGTGGCGGTGTCGTTCTCGCCCCAGTAGGCCTTCATGGCCAGCAGGGCCCTCAGGTCCTTGTCGAAGGCGCTCTTCAGGTCGCCGGCTGCAAGGCTCTGGCGGGCGCGCGCATACAGGTCGGTGGCCTGCTCGATGGCCTGGCGCTTCCGCGCGGCCTTCAGGCGGGCATGCTCGGCCTTGCTCAGGCGGTAATAGGTCCAGTACTCGGTGCCGTTCTCCCAGGTGTCCACCAGTTCGAAGCCCTCGAGCTGCTCGCTCGTGCGCGTGTTGATGGTGCTGGTGAACGACTCATCGAAGGAGGTCTTGCGGTCAAGCGTGTAGAGCAGGCTGTTGCCCTCCACCTTCACGCTGATCTCGCTGGCCAGGTCGTTGAGGGCGTTCTTCTTGGCCGTCTCCTGGTGGTCGGCGCGGCCCATGGAGGCCAGGCCGATGCCGATGTAGTAGCCGTCGCTCACCGGCCGTGAGGCCACCCATGCCGGACGGCTGGCCGCCGCGGGGGGCGGTGCCTGCACCACGGGCTGCTTGTCCTTGCACGCCACGAGGGCGAGGCAGGCGGCGATGGCGACGGCGTGCTTCACGGGAGCTTGGTGGCCAGTTCCTGCTGGATGGTGGACGCGATGCCCGTGCACGAGCCACGGAGCACCTCGGCGCTGAGGGTGGCCACCGGCTTGGCCTCGCGCGGGGCGCTGAGCAGGGCCTGCAGCTCGCGGCGTTCGCGGTCGCTCAGCGATGCCGCGCCGTTCTGCATCGGGAACAGGTCCTCGCGGGCGCCATCGTAGGTCGCGTAGTAGGCGTGGTCGTCGGCCGTGCGGTCCACGATCTTGCTCACCAGCACCTCCCCGGTCTCGAGGCTCACGAGCTTGTAGCTCACGCTCACAGTGACCTTGTTCTCCAGGTAATGCTCCTGGTACTTCACCGGGCGGTACTTCGTCACCACCATCATCTGCCCGGGGTTGTTGGGGTCGGCCACCTTCACGCGGTAGCTCTCGAACCCGTCCTTGGTGCTGCGGCGCAGGGTGCCCGGCAGCTCCTGGTAGTCGATCACGTTGCCCATGAGCACGGCCTGCGCGCCCATGAGGTTGCCCACCTTCACGGCGGTCTGCTCATCCACCACGCCGCTCAGGCCCAGCCGCTGCTCCTCAAGGATGCGGTCCATGTTCTCCCGGTCCACCACCTTCAGGAAGGGGTCGTTCACCTCGGTGAGGGCCGTGGTGGCATAGGCCTGCACCTTGGGGGCGAGGTCGGTGCGGCTGCGCACGCTGCTGGTGAAGGGCAGCACCGCGATGGTGTACTGCCCGCCGGCGAGGGCCTGCTGGCGCAGCGCCGAGGCGTCCTTGTAACCGGCGTCCCGGGCCACCACCTTGTCGAGCTCGGTGTAGGCCTTGCGCCATTGACGCGCGTCAAGGGCATGCTTGCCCGACCGGTACAGAGGCTCCAGATAGGCGATGTTCTGCAGGCTGTTGGCGTCCTTGTAGTTCGGCTCCAGGCGCGCGATCTGGGCAAAGGTGACCTCGGCCCCCTTGTAGTCCTGTGCGGTGAGCTGATCCTGGCCCTTGGTGTAGAGCTCCACCAGGAACTGGCCCTTCACCTCCTCGAAATCGCGCCGGTAGTTCTCGGCGATCTCCAGGGACACCCCGGCACGCTGCACACGCTCCATGTAAGCCTTGCCGTCGAGGAAGGCCTGCACGGCATCCCCCTTTGCATCGCCCATGCTGAAGGACTTGAAGAAGGTGCTCATCTTGTCGTTCAGCACCTGCTGGCCGGTCTTCTTCAGGCCGATCTTGGCGTCGACGTTGGACGGGTTGCGCTGCAGGGCCTGCAGGTACATTTCCGCTGCCTCGGTGTACAGGCCGGCCTCGTCGAGCTTGGTGCCCTTCTTGGTGTAGGCCTTCGATCCGCTGCAGCCCGCCCAAAGCAGGGCGGCCAGCAGGATGCTCAGGGCGGTGGTTCCGGTGGTCCTCATCACGGCGGTGTTGTGGCGGCCGATGCCGCCGGCATCAGCGCGATTTGATGTACTCGTTGAGCTCCTCCACCGAGCTCTCGAAGCTGAACGCGTCGTTCACCTTGTAGTAGTTCCCGATGTCGTAGGTGTGGTCGTATGCGAACTTGGCCAGGTCGAGCTTGTTGTCCTCGAAGCTGAACAGCCCCATGAGCTGCTTCACCTGGTCCACGGTGAAGCAGTTGCCTCCCCCGATCTGCTTCACGAGCGTCATCCTGGTGTCCTCGAAGCCCTTGGCAGCGATGCTGCGCTTGGCGTCCTCGAAGGCGCCTCCGCTCATGGGCATGCTGCAGCCCACGGGACCGTTGTAACCGGGCATGCGGTAGGCAGGCTCCTCGACCTCCTCCACCACGGGCGGCCGGGTGGTGGCGGTGCCCAGGGTGGTCCCGGTGGTGGTGGTCGTGGTGGTGGTGGTCATGGTGGTGGTGGTGCGACCGCCGGTGGTCATGGTGCCGGTGCCGGTACCGCTCACGTTCACGTTCATGTTCACACCCACGCCGTTCACGCCGATGGACATGTTCACGTTCTCGCCTTCAAGGTCGTCGTTGGTGGTGGTCTCCTCCACCACGGTGGTGGTCACCGTCTGCCCGCCCACGGCCATGTCCACGGTCTGCGTCGCGCCGGAGCCGCTGCCGGCACCGCTGCCGGCCGGCGCGTCCTCCACGAAACCGGTGGGCTTGGGCTTCACGGGCTCGACCTTGGCTGCGGTGCCCAGCTCGGCCTCACCGGAGGGCCGCAGCACGCGGGCGCCCTTCTTGTTCATGGTGATCGCCACGGTGTACTCCTTGCCCAACGGGAACCAGCCGTTCTGCTTGATCGGGGGCACGCTGGCATCGGCGAACCGCACCAGCAGGCTGGGGGTCTCGTTGCGGATGCCGGTGGCCACCACGCGCGAGGCCGGGGCGGCGTTGATCTCGGCACCGTCCACCATCAGGGTGAATTTGTCGCCCATGTCGGAGAAGACGACCAGGTCACAGGTCTGCGCCTTCAGGCCGGGGAGGGAGAGGCAGCCGGCCATCGCGAGGATAAGGAAGCGTTGCATGGTGCTCAGTGGGTTGCAAATGTAGGTCCAGCCCCCCGATGGCAAGGGCTGTGCCAAAGGCGGTGCTCCCACCCGTGGCGGCCATGGCCCGGAATTCGGATCATCTTTGCGCACCGCCCCGCGCCACATGGACCTATCGCTGGTGATCCCCCTGCTCGACGAACGCGAATCGCTGGCGGAGCTCACCGAGCGCATCCGCAGCGTGGCCCAGGGAGCGGGCCTCACCTACGAGGCCATCCTGGTGGACGACGGCAGCAAGGACGGGTCGTGGGACGAGATCCAGCGCCTGGCCAAGGCCGACCCGCACGTCAAGGGCATCCGGCTGGGCCGCAACTACGGTAAGAGCCCGGCCCTCAACGAGGGCTTCGCCGCCTCGCAGGGACGGGTGGTGATCACCATGGACGCCGACCTGCAGGACGACCCGGCCGAGATCCCCGGGCTGTACCGCATGATCACCGAGGAGGGCTACGACCTGGTGAGCGGATGGAAGAAGAAACGGTACGACCCCCTCAGCAAGACCATCCCCACCAAGCTCTTCAACTGGACCGTGCGCCGCGTCTCGGGCATCCACCTGCACGACTTCAACTGCGGGCTGAAGGCCTACCGGCGGGAGGTGGTGAAGAACATCGAGGTGTTCGGCGAGATGCACCGTTACATCCCCTTCATCGCGAAGAAGGAAGGCTTCCCGCGCATCGGCGAGAAGGTGGTGCAGCACCATGAGCGCAAGCACGGCAGGAGCAAGTTCGGCCTGGACCGCTTCGTGAACGGGTTCCTGGACCTGCTCACCATCACCTTCGTGTTCCGCTTCGGCAAGAAACCGATGCACTTCTTCGGCAGCCTGGG
>JBIJCH010000135.1:0-6198 GCA_044344815.1 Flavobacteriales bacterium
CAGGGCGTGTGCGGCAAGTGCTACGGCCGCAACCTGGCCACCGGCCGCAAGGTGCAGATGGGCGAGGCCGTCGGCGTGATCGCCGCACAGTCCATCGGTGAACCGGGAACGCAGCTCACCCTGCGGACCTTCCACGTGGGCGGTGTGGCCGGCAAGATCACCGAGCAGAGCGAGATCAAGGCCAAGTACGACGGCCGCCTCGAGATCGACGAGCTGCGCACCGTGAAGAAGAAGGACCGCAAGGGCGGCGACGCCGAGGTGGTCATCAGCCGCAGCACCGAGATGCGCATCGTGGACTCGAACACGGGCATCGTGCTCACCACCAGCAACATCCCCTACGGCGCCTACCTGTACCTGAAGGGCGGCATCACCGTGAAGAAGGGCGATGTGATCTGCACCTGGGACCCCTACAACGCGGTGATCATCTCCGAGCTCCCCGGTGTGCTCGAGTTCGAGAGCATCGAGGAGAGCGTGACCTACCGTGAGGAGATCGACGAGCAGACGGGCTTCACGGAGAAGGTGATCGTGGAGAGCCGCGACAAGCGGAAGAACCCGACCATCAAGATCATGGACGCCAAGAGCAAGGAGGAGGTGAAGAACTACTCCCTGCCCGTCGGTGCCCACATCATGGTGAACGACGCCCAGAAGATCGAGGCCGGCGACATCCTGGTGAAGATCCCGCGCAGCTCCGGCAAGGGCGGTGACATCACCGGTGGTCTGCCCCGCGTGACCGAGCTGTTCGAGGCCCGCAACCCGAGCAACCCGGCCGTGGTGAGCGAGATCGACGGCATCATCTCCTACGGCAAGATCAAGCGCGGCAACCGCGAGATCATCGTGGAGAGCCGCACCGGCGAGAAGAAGTACTACCTGGTGCCCCTGAGCAAGCACATCCTGGTGCAGGAGAACGACTTCGTGAAGGCGGGCCAGCCGCTGAGCGACGGCTCCGTGGCGCCGGGCGACATCCTGGACATCCAGGGTCCCACCAAGGTGCAGGAGTACCTCGTGAACGAGGTGCAGGAGGTGTACCGCATGCAGGGCGTGAAGATCAACGACAAGCAC
Organism: Flavobacteriales bacterium; assembly: GCA_044344815.1. Taxonomy (GTDB): domain Bacteria; phylum Bacteroidota; class Bacteroidia; order Flavobacteriales_F; family PHOS-HE28; genus PHOS-HE28. The sequence continues at coordinate 1,060 of JBIJCH010000135.1, forward strand.
TTCGAGGTGATCGTGCGCCAGATGATGCGGAAGGTGGAGATCGAGGACCCGGGCGACACCCGGTTCCTGGAGAAGGAGGTGGTGAACAAGACCGAGTTCATGGAGGTGAACGACGACATCTACGACAAGATGGTCGTCACCGAGTCCGGCGACAGCCCCAACCTGAAGGTGGGCCAGATCATCACCATGCGCAAGCTGCGTGATGAGAACAGCGCCCTCAAGCGCAAGGACGCCAAGCTGGCGGAGGCCCGCCAGGCCACGCCTGCCACCAGCCGCACCCTCCTCCAGGGCATCACGCGCGCCTCGCTGCAGACCGACAGCTTCATCAGCGCCGCCTCCTTCCAGGAGACGACCAAGGTGCTGAACGAGGCCGCCGTGAGCGCGAAGGAGGACCACCTGCTGGGCCTCAAGGAGAACGTGATCGTGGGTCACCTGATCCCCGCCGGCACCGGCAGCCGCCGCTACCAGAAGAACCTGGTGTACAACAAGGAGGAGTACACGCGCCTCATGGCCTCACGCCTGCAGGAGCAGGAGGTGGAGGAGTGATCGCGGCCTTCGCATGAAACGAGCGCGAGCGGCGGCACCGGAAGGCGCTGCCGCTCGCCGCTTCAACCCCCAACGAACGCAAGACCAACATGGCAGACCAGAAGGACCAACCCCGCGGCAACCAGCTGAACATCGAGATCAGCGAGGAGGTGGCCGACGGCATCTACAGCAACCTCGCCATCATCACGCACAGCAACTCGGAGTTCGTGCTCGACTTCGTGCGCGTGATGCCGGGCGTGCCCAAGGCCAAGGTGCGCTCGCGCATCCTGCTCACCCCCCAGCACGCCAAGCGCCTCATGCGCGCCCTGGCCGATAACGTGCAGAAGTTCGAGCAGGTGCACGGCGCCATCCGTGAAACGGAGATGCCCGAGATCCCCATGAACTTCGGTGGGCCGGCCGCCCAGGCCTGAGACAGGCCCCCGCCCTTGAAACGCGAAAAGCCCCGGGAGACCGGGGCTTTTTCTTGTGGCTACTCCATCGCCTTCTGGGCGAAGATCACATAGCCGAAGTTGAGGCTCACGGCCCAGGGCTTGTCCAGCCCGTCGAAATAGCTGGTGTTGAACCACACCGGCCCCACCGGGCTCTGGTAGATGAGCGAACCGCTGGCGATGTAATACCGGGTGCTGATGGGGTCGCCCACCTCGGTATTGTCGAAGTCGCCGCGCACGAGCGGCTTGTACGGCTGGAACACGTAGCCCTCCAGACGCAGGTCGAACTTGGTATTGGGGGGCCCTGAACGCGTCGATGAAATAGGTGCGGCTCTCGGGGGTGGGCTGGAACATGGGCACCCGGATGATGCTGGCCGTGTAGTTCTGGAAGTAGGTCTGCGTGCTGTACACACCCTCCACCAGCATTCCGAAGCGCACCGTGCCCTTCGGCAGGAAGTACTTGTCGAGCCGCACCCGCGCGGTGATCCATTCGTGATCGCGCGTGTAAAGCGCCGAGGGGTCCTCGTTGCCGGCCAGCGCGGTCTCCTCCACGCCTCCCACATAGCGCAGTTCGGCCACGAGCTGCTCACCGGCGTTGGGGTGCTGCTTCCGGTTCAGGGAGTTGCGCTCCAGCAGCAGGCCGGCGGTGCCCATGTCGAACTCGGTCACGTCGGCGGTGTCGCTGGGGTTGAAGGCGAGGTCCTGGTAATAGCTGTCGCGGGTGTGCGCCCATTTTCCGTCGATGCGCAGCAGCCCCTTGTTCCCCAGCGAGAGGCCCATGTTGGCGCCCGCCCAGGTCTCCCGCATCACCACGTAGCTGGGCCGCACCTCGTCGAAGAAGGTGGCGAAGCTCGAGAAGTAATCCCAGCGGTGCAGGGTGAACACGGGCTCGATGTAGGTGGGCGCACGCGTGCTCAGGTCGGACCGCAGCTTGAGCTGGCCTGCCGCGTAGAACTTGCCGAAGTAGGAGAGGGCCTCCAAGCCGCTGCTGGCGCGACCGAACACATTGTAGCGCAGGCCCACCATGCCCGTGTTGATGGGCCTCGAACTGAACATGCCGCCGAACCGCACCTGCAGCTGCTTCTCCCGCTTCACCAGGATGTCCAGGTCGTAATCGCCGCGTGCGTTGCGGTAGGTGGCCCGCGGCTGGAGGCCGCTCACGGCGTGGTCCGCGTAGAGCCTGAAGTAACCCGCCTTGAGCGCTTCGGCGGTCACCGGGGCATTCCCGGCGTACAGCACCTGTTCGGCGTAGCGGGTCTGGCCGCGGTTCAAGCCTTCCACCCGGATCTCGCCGAAGACCACTTGGGGCATGCGCTGGCGGAAGGCCTGCCGCCGGGCGTCCAGTTGGGCCCGTGGCACCCGCCGGGTGATGGCGGCCTTGATCTCGGGCATGCGGGCCATTGCGGCGGCATAGCCATCGTCGATGGGCTGGCGCGGGTCGCTGAAGTCGAACAGCGTGGTGGCGGTCCTCGGTTCCACGATGATGCCGTTCTCGCAGATCACCGTGTAGTTGGTCTTCTCCTGCAGCATGGACCGCAGCTGGCTCATCAGATCGTCCTCGCTGGGCGGTGGCGCGTTGTACGCCACGTTGCTGCCGAGGATGATGTCCGGCAGGAATTCGCCGTACATCACATCGCTGGGGAAGTTGTTGTACAGACCGCCGTCCATCATCAGGTGGCCGTTCACCCGGATGGGCTTGAAATAGAACGGGTAGCTCATGCTGGCCCGCACGGCCAGTGCGAGGTCGCCCTCGCCGAAGACCACCGGCCGCTGGGCGGTGATGTCGCTCGCCACGCAGCGGTAGGGAACGAACAGGCTGTCCATGTCGCCTCCGCTCACGGCGCTGGCCCCCGCGAACCCGCGCATCTGCTCGAAGTCGATGAGCACCGGGCTCCGCAGGTTGGTGGGCAGCGAGGCCTGCAGGCTCGTGTCCAGGTCGAACTTCAGGTTGATGAGAGAGGCGTCGGGCGCATCCTGCTTGAAGTAGTAGATGTACCTGTCCTCCACATCGCCCTCCGCCATCAGCTTGTACAGGTCGGTGTTGAAGAGGCTGTCGATCTCCCAGGGGGAGTAGCCGGCGGCGTACATGGCGCCCACCAGGGCACCCATGCTGCTGCCCGCGATGTAATCGATGGGGATCTCGTTCTCCTCCAGGGCCTTCAGCACGCCGATGTGGGTGAGGCCCACGGCGCCGCCTCCGCTGAGCACCAGGCCCACCTGCTGGGCGCCAAGGCTCAACGACACGCTCAGGCCTATGAGGAGGGTACGCAGGCGCATGGCGGTCGGGAAAGGACGCGGTAAAGGTAACCGGACCGTTCCGGGGCCTACACCGTCCATCCCGCCAGCAGCCCGCTGAAATAGGCGGGGGAGCGCAGGAGCCGGCTGCCATACCAGCTGAACAGCTCGCCGTCCACGAGGTGCACGGGGGCGCCCGGGCATAGCATGTTGTAGTGCAGGATGTGCTTCTCGGCGAAGGGGAAGGGCTCGGAGGAGAGCAGGATCACGTCCGGATCGGCGGCGGCGAGCGCGGCGGGGGAAACCTCCGGGTACCGCTCCGGCCGGTGGGCGAAGGCGTTGTGGAGGCCGCAGCGTGCGAGCATGTCGTTCACGAAGGTGTCGGTCCCGGCCACCATCATGGGCTCGTGCCAGATGAGGTAGGCGGCGGAGAGGGCCGGGGAGAGCGGTCGGAGCGAAAAGAAGGCCTGCTCGATACCGGTGATCAGTTCTTCGGCCTTGCTGTCGCTGCTGGTGAGGATGCCCACGCGTCGCATCATGTCCAGGGCTCCATCCAGATCGCGCACATCGCTCATCCACACCGGGAACTCGCGCTCCAAGCGCTCGATGTCGGCCTGGGCGTTCTCCTCCTTGTTGCCGATGATCAGGTCGGGCTTCAGCGCGCGCACCTTGTCCAGGTCCACCTGCTTCGTGCCACCCACGCGCACCTTCGTGCGGAACCACTCCTCAGGGTGGATGCAGAACTTGGTGATGCCCACCACGCGGTCTCCGAGGCCAAGGTCGTGGAGCAGTTCGGTCTGCGAGGGAACGAGGGAGATGATGCGTAGGGGGCGCATAGGCGCTTCCATACGGCGACCCATCTGATCGATCGCGGTCCGCATGGTGGTCCCGTTACCGCAATTTCCCGATGATGTCCTGTTTCGTCAGGATCCCATACGCCTCGACTCCGCTCGGCGTGACGGGCATTTGAACCAACACGGCGGGTGAACCATTGCCCAGCTTGGCCGCCACCTCATCCAGCGTGGCTTCCACCTTCAGCACGGGCAGGGCGGGGCCCATCACCACGCGGGCCTTCTGGGTGCGCACGTCGGCGTCCTCCAGGATGGCATCGAACAGGCGTGCATCGGTGATGGTGCCCACGGGCTTGCCGCCCTCGAACACCGGCAGCTGGTCGATGTTGTGCTTGCGCATCTTGTCGATGGCGTTCAGCACGGGCTCCTCGGCCTCCACGCTCAGCAGCGCGAGCTCCTTGCCCTTCAGCAGGTCGCCGGCCGTGGGCTTCTCCTCCACGAGGAAGCCGCGCTCGCGCATCCAGTCGTCGTTGAACATCTTGCCCACGTAGCGGCTGCCGTGGTCGTGGAAGATCACCACCACCACCTCGCCCTTCTTGAAGTTGTCCTTGAGCTGCAGCAGGCCCGCGATGGCCGCGCCGGCGCTGTTGCCCACGAAGATGGCCTCGTCCTTCACGATCTTCCGCGTGTAGATGGCCGCGTCGCGGTCGGTGACCTTCTCGAAGTGGTCGATGAGGTCGAGGTCCACGTTCTGCGGCACGAAGTCCTCGCCGATGCCCTCGGTGATGTAGGGATAGATCTCGTTCTTGTCGAAGATGCCGGTCTCCTTCAGTTTCTTGAAGACGGAGCCGTAGGTGTCGATTCCCCAGACCTTCAGGTTCGGGTTCTTCTCCTTCAAGTAGCGCGCCGTGCCGCAGATGGTGCCGCCGGTGCCCACACCCACCACCAGGTGGTCGATCTTGCCGCCGGTCTGCTCCCACAGTTCGGGACCGGTGCTCTCGTAGTGGGCTTGTGCGTTGCTGGGGTTGTCGTACTGGTTGGCCTTCCAGCTGTTGGGCACCTCCTTCACCAGGCGGCTGCTCACGCTGTAGTAGCTGCGCGGGTCCTCGGGGTCCACGTTGGTGGGGCACACGATCACC
>JBIJCH010000087.1:0-7587 GCA_044344815.1 Flavobacteriales bacterium
CAGCGCGCCCGCCCTCTCCTTCGCGGGCAATGCGGCCCTGGTGCTCTTTCTCGCGGCGCTCAGCCCCTTCAGCATCGGCTGGACGGTGGCCATCGCAGGCGCTGCACGCATCAATGGCATCGCCTTCACCATCCTGCGGAGCCGCACCGGCGAGCTCGATGAGGCCGGCGACGATGAGGTGCGCGCCATCGGCATGGGACACGATGCCGAGGTGATGGACGAGGGCCAGCGGATGGAGGCCGAGGAGGCCGCACGCGCCCCCATCGACATACGGTGGATCCTGAGCCTGGTGGCCATCCTCTTCGCCATCCACCTGGGCCGCATGGGCCTCGACCGCACCGCGCTCGGCATCCTGTCGCCGCTGCTGGCGCTGGTGGGCGACTGCGTGATCGCGCTGCTCATCGCCTACGGCATCCTCGCCCCGCTGCGCGCCATCTTCCGCCGCGTGAGCGCCCCGCTTGAACGGGCCGGCTGGCGCTGGGTGCAGCGCGTACCGATCGAAAGGCGCAAGTGGTGGACATTGCGCGCGGCCGTGCGCGCCTGGCTGCTGCACCGGCTGCGCACCGGCATCCGCCTGCGCACCGCCGCCTACTCCCTGCGCGCCGCCCTGCGCAACGGCCTGCAGATCGGCCTGCCCTTCAGCGCGCTGCTCGCCGCCACCATGCCCGTGTGGGGCATGAGCTGGTACTTCGACACCGAGAACTGGGCCGCTGGCGTGTGGGACAGCTGGGCCGCCAGCCACACCGACACCTGGCGCGAGGCCATGGTGAAGGCCGTGAGCCCCTCCCCCTCCGCCCACGACTTCCGCCTTGAGCCGCCCGGCTTGAACGACACCGCCGACTTCCGCTTCGTGATCATCGGCGACCCCGGCGAGGGCGACCCCTCCCAATGGGTGCTGAAGGACCGCATCCTTGCCGTGGCCGGACACCCCGACACGCGCTTCGTGGTCATCAGCAGCGATGTGGTCTATCCCACCGGCGCGCTGCGCGACTACGAGCGCAAGTTCTGGCTGCCCTTCAAGGGCGTGACGAAGCCCGTGTACGCGATCCCCGGCAACCACGACTGGTACGATGCGCTCGAGGGCTTCGCCGCCACCTTCTATACCGAAGAAGCCGCCCGCATCGCCATGCATGCGCGCATCGATGCCGACCTGAAGCTCACCACCACCACCGATGCGCGCGTGGAGGAGATGATCGCGGAGGCCCGGCGGCTGCGCGGCCTGTACGGCGTGCCCACGGGGTTCCAGCAGGCGCCCTTCTTCCAGGTGCGCTGTGGCGACATGGTCTTCATCGCCATCGACACAGGTGTGCTGCGGCGCCTCGACCCCGTGCAGCTCGCCTGGCTCAAGGCCGTGCTCGAGGCGAACAGGGGCCGCTTGATCTTCGCGCTGCTCGGGCACCCGTTCTATGCCATCGGCGAGTACCAGGGCGACATGGCGCCGGAGTTCGGCGAACTGCACAGGCTGCTGAAGGAGCACCACGTGACCATCGCCATGGCGGGCGATACGCACGATCTGGAGTACTATGTGGAACCCGACAGCGCCGGTGGCACACCGATGCACCACTTCGTGAACGGCGGCGGCGGGGCCTACCTCAGCCTGGGCGCGGCCCTTGCGCCACCGGAGCGCATGCCCACCGCCACCTGGGCGCACTACCCGGCGCGAGCACCGCTCACCGCCAAGATCGACCGGCTCACCCCGTGGTACAAGCGTCCGGCATGGACGTGGACCACGAAATACCAAGGCTGGCCTTTCAGCGCCGAATGGCTGAGCGCGGCCTTCGACCACAATGAAGCGCCGTTCTTCCAGAGCTTCTTCGAGGTGCGCGTGGAGCGCTCCAGCGGAGTGTTGCGCCTGATCGCGCACGGCGTGGACGGCCCGCTCACCTGGCGCGAATTGCAGCGCTCACCGGACCTGCCGATGCGCAGCGGCGAACTGGACAGCGTGGCCGAGTGGACCTTCCCACTTCCGCCGATCCGGTGATCACAGTTCCGTCTTGGCGCGCTCCCAGTAGGCGTCCATCTCGGCCAGTGTCATCTCACCGAGCTTGCGGCCGTCCTTCGCGCTCTCACGCTCGAGGAACTGGAAGCGCCGGATGAACTTGCGGTTGGTGCGCTCGAGCGCCTCATCCGGGTCGATGCCCAGGAAACGCGCGTAGTTCACCAGGCTGAAGAGCACATCGCCGAGCTCATCGGCCTGCTTCGCGGAGCCCGCGTCCACCTCGTGCTTCAGCTCGCGCAGCTCCTCGTTCACCTTCTCCCATACCTGGTCGCGGTGCTCCCAGTCGAAGCCCACGCCACGCGCCTTGTCCTGCACGCGGATGGCCTTCACCAGGCTCGGTAGTCCGCGCGGCACGCCTTCCAGCACGCTCTTCTCCGTGGCACCCCCTTTCGCCTTCTCCGCCAGCTTGATCCGCTCCCAGTTGGCCTTCACCTCCTCGTCGTCCTTCACCTGCACATCGCCGTAGATGTGCGGGTGGCGGTGGATCAGCTTCTCGCAGATGCCGTTGAGAACGTCGGTGATGTCGAACGCGCCCTTCTCCTGGCCGATCTTGGCGTAGAACACCATGTGCAGCAGCAGGTCGCCGAGTTCCTTCTTCACGGCGTCGAGGTCGCCTTCCAGGATCGCATCGCCCAGTTCGTAGGTCTCCTCGATGGTGAGCGGGCGCAGGGTCTCCAGTGTCTGCTTCATGTCCCACGGGCACTTGGCGCGCAGGTCGTCCATGATGGTGAGCAGGCGTTCGAAGGCGACGAGGCGGGGATCCATGGGGAGAATCGGGAATGCGTTGTGTGATGGTATGGAGCTCGTGACCTGGCTGAACTCACGCAGCCTCTTCGGAAGAGGGCCCTTCCGCGACACCGATCCAACCCTGCATGAGCTGATACCCGATGCTGAGCACCACGGCGCCAGTGAAGAGCCCGATGATGCCCGAGAGCAGGAAGCCTCCGATGGCGCCGAGGAAGACCACCGCGGTGGGCACCGACGCGCCGCGGCCCAGCAGGATCGGCTTGAGGACGTTGTCGGAGAGCTGGGTGATCACCATCCACACGGTGAGCAGGGTGGCAGGCAGGGTGCCCATGGCGGCCCATGCATAGATGATTACACCGATGGCCACCGGGCCCACGCCGATCTGTACGATGGCGAGCATGAGGCCCACCACGGTGAGCAGGCCGGCGGCGGGCACGCCCGCGATGAAAAGCCCGAGCGCGAGCATGGCGGTCTGGATCAGCGCCACGCCCAGGATGCCCTTCGCCACGTTGCGCACGGTGCCTGCGGCGAGCGACACCATCACCGTGCCGTGGGCGCCCATGGCCCGCCCAAGGAAACGCTCGACCGCCTCGCCACCTTTTCGCGCATGGGCCAGCAGAAAGCCGGCCACCACGATGCTGGCGATGAATTTGAGCGCGTCGATGCTGAAGCCGCCGAGCGCGCGCAGCAGGTACACGGCGGCGTCCTTCATCTCGGTCATGTGGTCGCGCAACATATCGGCGAAGGCCCCGTCGTTCGCGGGCCAGCGATCGGCGATAAGCCGCTTGAGGCCCGTGCCGCCGTGCCATTCGGGCGGAAGCTGCGGCACGTGCAGGTCTTCCGCAGCGATGTGGCCGCGCACCGCCTGCACCGTGCTCACCAGGCTTTCGCCGATGAAGTAGCCGGGCACCGCCACCAGCCCCACGCCCACCAGCACGAGCAGCGTGGCCGACAGTCCAAGGCGACCACCGAGCCTCTGCGCAAGCCAGGCGCACAAGGGATGCAGGGCCACGGCGAGGATGACCGCCCACAACAGGATGGAGGTGAAAGGGGCCAGGATCAGCGCGCACCAGGCGAGCAGGCCGCCGAGGAGCACGATGCGGATGAAAATGTCGAGCGCGTTGGCGCCGCCAACGGGGGCCGGGGAGGCTGATCGGTCGTTCATATGACGTTGCTCAGTTGGTGAAGATCGTTCAATGGCGGACTTTCGTGGTGATGCAGGTCAACCATGTTCCCTGATCCGGAGCCCCATGGGCCCTTGGTGAAGCTGGCCATCGCCGGGTTCCTGCTGGCCTTTTGCGTGGCCCTGCACGCGGCCGGGCTGGTGGGCATCAGCCGCTGGCTCACCCCCCGGGGTGACCGGACCCATGTGCCGTTCCTCCGCGACCTGTGGGGCGTGATCAGGATCGCCTGGGTGCTCCTCGCCCTCCATCTCTTGGCCATCCTCATCTGGGCCGCGGCCTACGTCGCGCTCGGGAGCCTGCCGGACATGAGCACCGCCTTCTACTTCTCCGCCATCACCTACACCACCGTGGGCTACGGCGATGTCGTGCTAACCGGTGAATGGCGCACCCTCTCAGGCGCCGAGGCGCTCATCGGCATCTTCCTCATGGGGCTTACCACCGCCTTCTTCTTCACCTTTCTCGGCCAGGCCCTGCAGCACCGCTTGAAGCACTGACCCCATGGCCATCGATCGCGTCGGCCAGCACCTTGCGGCCGCGGGCGCTCTTGGCGGTCTTCGACAGCACCCGCAGGTCGAACTCCATGTACCAGAGGTCGAGCATGGGCAGTTGTGCGTACTCACGCACCCCGTCGCGGTATGAGGCGCCCAGCTCGAAGGCCACACCCTCGGCCTCCTTGTCGGTCATGCCACCGGCGCGTGCGGCCAGGGCGAAGCTGGCCCCCGGCCGCTTCACGTCCCATTCGAACGGTGCCGCGTACGTCTCGTCGAAGTCGTTCGCATCGAAGACCAGCGTGCGTTCGAGGGTGGCGAAGCCGCCGAAGTTCATGAGGTGGCGGTCGCCCATGGCCTGCACGAGCAGCCCGCTGTTGGCGCCGGCGAGGTCGGCCGCCATGATGCCCGCCGTGGCGCGGTAGAACACGAAGGGGTTCTCCTTCATGTGTTCATGCCGCATGGGGACCAGCTCCGGCAAGCGGTCGTGATCGCTGGCCTTGATCTGTTCCACGATGGGTAAGCGGCGCGCAGGGGCCTTCCAGATGGCCCTCGCCTCCCGGGGGAGTTTCAGGCCCAGGGCCTTGCCGCGTGCGTAGCCCTTGTCGAACGCGTTGGCCATGGTGGTGCGCTTCGCGCGGTTGATGGGCAAAGTACCATGGACCGCACACACCGGCCCTGATGCTCGTCACCCATGCAGATCCATGCGGGCCCTTCGCCCGGGAGGAGGTCTCCGCGCCTCGCGTCGTACCCTTCTGCCTATGTTTGCTCACCGCCGGCCCGCGGCGTACGCTCAACCCCCGTGGCCTTCCCATGAACCGCATGCTCCCAACGCGTCTCCATCCCGTCCAAGGCCTGCTCGTTGCCCTGGTCACCGTCCTTGGCTGTGTGGAGAAGACCGGTCCCGTGGAGATCCGCCCCGAAGTGGGTGTGGTGACCGTGGCGCAGCGCTCGGTGCCGGTCTATTCGGAGTTCGTGGGCCAGACCTACGGTCAGGAGGACATCCAGATCATCCCGCGCGTGGAGGGCTGGGTCACGGGTGTCCATTTCAAGGAAGGCGACCCCGTGAAGAAGGGTCAATTGCTCTACACCATCGATGACCTGCCCACGCGCAACAAGGTGGATATGGCACAGGCCAATGTGGCCAAGGCCCTGACCATGGTGGCCAATAAAAAAGCCGACCTGGACCGCGTGAAGCCCCTGGCTGCCATGAACGCCCTGAGCAAGCGAGACCTGGACGCCGCACAGGCCGCCCACGATGCTGCAGTCGCCGAGCTGCAGGCCGCCGAGGCCGGGCTCCGCACCGCCAGCATCGAACAAGGCTACACCCAGATCACCTCGCCCATTGATGGCGTCATCGGCATCAGCAAGGTGCTGGTGGGCGACTATGTGGGCAAGGGCACCCTGGGCGGGTCCATCAACACGGTGAGCAGCCTGGGCGACATGCGGGTGCGCTTCCCGGTGAGCGAGACCGAGCTGATGCGCTTCCGCAAGCGTGCCGAGGCCGACAGCACGCTGCGTGCAGGTGAGCAGTTCGTACAGCTCCTCCTTGCTGATGGCAGCCGTTACCCGACGTCGGGCCGCATCGACCTGGCCGACCGCAGTGTGGACCCCGGGACCGGCTCCATTCTCGTACAGGCCGTGTTCCCCAACCCGCAGCGCAGCCTGCGTCCCGGCCAGAGCGTGAAGGTGCGTGTGCTCACCGACCAGGCCGATAATGCAGTGATGGTGCCCCAGCGCGCCGTGAACCAGTTGCAGAACCTCTACAGCGTGTACCTGCTCAACGACAGCAACATGGTGGTGATGACCCCCGTGAAGGTGGGCCAGCGCGTGGGTGAGAACTGGATCATCACCGAAGGGGTGAAGCCCGGCCAGCGCGTGGCCCTGGTGGGCAACGCGCTCATCGACCCGCGCGTGCCCGTGGTGCCCAAGCCCATGGCATGGGACTACGACAAGACATCCGGCAACTGACCCCGCCGCACGCAGTATGAGCGAGTTCTTCATCCGCAGGCCCATCGTGGCGATGGTCATCAGCATCTTCATGGTGCTGCTCGGCCTGCTCACCCTCCGCGGCATACCGGTGAGCCAGTACCCGGAGATCACCCCGCCGATGATCAAGATCACCGGCAGCTACACCGGCGCCAACGCCGTGAACGTGGAACAGACCGTGGCCACGCCGATCGAACAACAAGTGAACGGCGTTGAGGACATGATCTACATGCAGAGCGTCAACGCCAACGACGGCTCGTTGACGCTCAACGTGAGCTTCGAGGTGGGCACCGACCTGGACAACGCCAACATGCTCACGCAGAACCGCGTGAACCAGGCCAACCCCAGCCTGCCCAACGAGGTGAAGACCGTGGGGGTGAGCACCAAGAAGTCGCTGGTCTTCCCCCTGATGCTGGTGAGCTTGAACTCGCCCAACGGCACCTACGACGCCCCCTTCCTCAACAACTACGGTTACATCAATGTGGTGGATGCGTTGAAGCGGATCCAGGGCGTGGGCGACGTTGCCGTGTTCGGAGGTAGTGAGTACGCCATGCGCATGTGGCTCAAGCCCGACCGCATGAACGCGCACGGCATCACCGTCACCGACATCAAGAGCGCCGTATCGGCCTACAACACCATCGTGCCCGGCGGCCAGTTCGGCGGCGAGCCCAGTGCGCCCGGCACCCAGAACACCTATACCGCCCAGCTGCAGAGCCGCCTGGTGTCGCCCGAGCAGTTCGGCGGCATCGTGGTGAAGCGCAGCGATGCAGGTGCTCAGGTGCTGCTGCGCGATGTGGCCCGCATCGAGCTCGGCACCGAATACTACAGCATGAGCAGCCGCCTCAACGGCAGGCCCGCCAGCACCATCGCCATCTTCCAAACACCCGGCAGCAACGGCCTGGACGTGGTGGCCGCCGTGCGCAAGGTGATGGATGAACAGGCCGCCCGCTTCCCGCCCGACCTGGAGTACCGCGTGAGCCTCGACACCACCGCCGCCATCAGCGAAGGGATCAACGAGATCATGCACACCCTCTTCGAGGCCGTGCTGCTGGTGATCCTGGTGGTCTTCCTCTTCCTGCAGGACTGGCGCGCCACGCTCATTCCCCTGCTCACCGTGCCCGTCTCGCTCATCGGGGTGTTCATCTTCTTCCCCCTGCTGGGCTTCAGCGTTAACGTGCTG
>JBIJCH010000089.1:0-7387 GCA_044344815.1 Flavobacteriales bacterium
CCTCCCTCCACGGTGAAGAGGCCCTCACTGGGTTCCAGCACATCGTCGTACTGGATGTCCACCACCACATCGCCCATCTTGTTCACGGTGCCCACCAGGTCGTCCCGCCCCACGAGCGCCTGCCCGCCCGTGAAGGGCTCCGCGAATTCGTACTCGGCCTTGATCTGCTCCACACCTTCCTCGGTGATGTAGCCCCAGCGGTCGTCCTTGCGGAACGGCAAGAGCACCAGTGTGGCCGCGCGGTAGTCGGCGGTGAGCTCGTTGATGAAGGGGTAGTCGGGATGCTCCTTGAGGAAGCGTGTGATGGCCCCCGCGCTGAGGTCGCGCGTGTAGTGGTCGTAGAGCGCCCGCCACGCGCTGGGCACGTTGGGGTTGGTGGGATGGCGCCGGATGAACCCCTGGAGCTCCCCGGGTGTTCGATGCGGTGTGCTCAGGCGGAAGATCTCGTCCTCCGCGTTGCGCACATAGGGACTTTCAGGATGTTCGACCACGAACCGTTCGTACTCGCCGAGGGTGCCGTTGGGCACGGCCTCGCGGAAAATGGCCTCCTGCAGGCGCGAGCGGGCCTCGTACACCTCGTTGGCATCGGGGTAGCGGTCGATGAAGGCCTGGAACGCGGCGGCGGTGTTGGCATCGCGCGCGTCCTGGAACGCCAGCGCGTTGCGCGCCGCGAGCGCCGCGGGCACATGGCCGCTGCGCCCGTAGGTGGCGACGAAGCCCTCGTAGGCCGCGATGGTGTTCACCGCGCGCACCTGCTCCCAGGCGATGCCGTAGACGTGCTCCAGCTGGGCCGCGATCGCATCGGCGTTCACCCCCACCCTGCTGATGCGCTCCCGCTCCCCGGCCTGTGCCAGCGCGTAGGCCGCATCAGCGCGAAGGGCCTGCACGTAGGCCGAATCGAGCTGGTAGAACGGGTTGTTGGCCCGGCCGTGGATCACGCTCAGCCCGTACCACGCCGCGGCCGGATGCCTGCGCACCTCCTTGTGGAAGAGCTCCCGCGCCAGGAAGTAGTTATGCACGTTGAGCGCCTCGAAGGCCTTCTCCAGGCGACCGGCGAACAGCACCGCCGGCATCCCCAGCAGCAGCCAGGCGCCCAGCAGCAGCCGTCGGCTCATCCCTCCCTTCATCGGGGGCCAAAAGTAGACCCGTGGCACGGGGCCATGACCCACCTTTGCGCACCGGCGCTGACCGGACCTTGTTGATGGGCGAACGTGTGGACCGCTTGCAACGCTGGCTCACCCGGGATCGGGCGCGCTGGGCCTTCGTGGTGCTGGGTGCGATCACCGTGGTGCTCGGCTTGGCCCTGCGCAACGTCCGGCTCGACTACGACTTCGAGAAGTTCTTCCCCACCAGCGACCCCGAGCTCGACCACTACCTCGCCTTCCGGGAGCGCTTCGGCAACGACAACGACTTCCTGCTCGTGGCCGCCGAGCGGAAGCCCTCGGTGTTCGACCGCGCCTTCCTCGAGCGGGTGGACAGCCTGGCCGCGCGGCTGGGGCGCCTGCCCGACATGCGCTCGGTGGCCTCGCCCACCCGCCTGGAGGAGCCCGTGATCACCCCGGTGGGCGTGTTCAACGTGCCCGTGCTGCGCACCGCCAGCGACAGCACCCTCGCCGCCGACTCCGCGCGCCTCTGGGCCGACGACCGCCTGCGCGAGGCCTGGTTCGCACCGAAGGGCGATGCCATCCTGCTGGTGGCCCAGACCGCGCCCGACCTGAGCAAGCAGCGCAGCGACGCCCTGCTCGAGGGTACCGAGCGCGTGATGCGCGGGAGCGGACTGGCCGACCTGCATGTGGCCGGCCGCATCCACGGGCAGTACTACTACATCCAGAAGATGGAGCGCGAGCTCGTGCTCTTCCTCACCAGCTCCATCGCGCTGCTGGCCGTGTTCCTCTTCATCGGCTTCCGCTCGGTGCTCGGCGTGGTGGTGCCCATCGGCGTGGTGGGCCTGGCGATCCTGTGGCAGGTGGGCGCCATGACGCTGTTCGACGAGCCGCTCAGCATCCTCACCATGCTGCTGCCCACCATCCTGTTCGTGGTGGGCATGAGCGATGTGGTGCACCTGCTGGAGAGCTTCCTGGAGCACGTGCGGGCGGGCGAGGAGCGCCGGCGTGCGCTGGCCCTCACCTACAAGGAGGCCGGCCTGCCCACCTTCCTCACGGCCGTCACCAGCGCCATCGGCTTCGCCACCCTCGGCTCGGCGAGCATACGGCCGCTGCAGGAGTTCGGTCTGTACACCGCCGTGGGCGTGCTCGTCGCCTTCCTCATCAGCTTCACCCTGCTGCCCGCCCTGCTGCTGTACATCGACCCGAAGCGCATCCTGCCCCGCGCCCAGGAGGCCACCCCGTGGGACCGCTGGCTGCCGCGGCTTTTCCGCTGGACGTTGCGCAACCGCGTGCGCATCCTGATCGCCTTCGGCCTCATCACCGCGGTGTCGCTCGTGGGCCTTTCCCGCATCAAGGTGAACAACTACCTGCTGGAGGACTGGCCGAACGACGACCCGCAGAAGATGGACTTCCTGTGGTTCGAGGAGACCTTCGGCGGGGTGCGGCCCTTCGAGCTGGAGATCGCCGTGGCCGACAGCGCGCGAACGGTGTGGGACCTGGAGGTGCTACGGCAGATCGAACGTGTGCAGGACTTCGTGCATGATGAACAGGGCGTGCGCAGCATACTGAGCCCGGTGACCGTGATGCGCACGCTGAACAAGGCCGCCAACGGCGGGAGCGCCGATCAGCTGCGTTTGCCGGACGATGCGGTGGAGGCGCGCAGGCTGGCCCGTCAGGCCGAGGCCTTCGGCGGGCGCGAGCAACTGCGGCTGCTGGTCTCCAGCGACGGCCGCACCGCACGCCTCACCGGCCGCAAGGTGGACGAGGGCGGCTTCGTGCACAAGGGCCGCAACGCCGACCTGGACCGCTTCATCACCGCGAACACCGACCCGGGCATCGTGCGCTTCCGGCAGACGGGCATGGCCTACCTGATCGACCGCAACAACGAGCACCTGAGCGGGCAGCTCGTGGGCGGCATGGGGCTCGCGGTGCTGCTCACCGCCGGCATCATGATGTGGTTCTTCCGCGACGTGCGCATGGTGGTGGTGGCCCTGCTGCCCAACGTGGTGCCCCTCCTCTTCATCTCCGGGGTGATGGGCTTCACCGGCATCGACCTCAAGGTGAGCACCGCCATCATCTTCAGCATCGCCTTCGGCATCGCCGAGGACGACACCATCCACATGCTGGGCAAGCTGCGGCTGCAGCTGCTCGAGGGGCGCACGGTGGCCTACGCCCTCAAGCGCACCTACCTCAGCACCGGCAAGGCGGTGAGCGTCACCAGCCTGATGCTCGTGAGCGGCTTCCTCACCCTGGTGCTCAGCGACTTCGCCAGCGTGTACTACATGGGACTGCTGATCACCCTCACGCTGGCCTTCGCCTTCGTGGCCGAGCTGCTGCTGCTGCCTGCCCTGGTGCTCACGGTGATGCGGCCCACGCGCCGCCTCCGGAAGCACGAAGCGGCCCCGCAGGGCCGCCTCGACAGGACTGAACGCGGGGTTCAGTAGTTCTCGTAGAAGGTCTTGAAATCAGGGTCGGCGATGAAGGCATCCTTGCCCTGCTCGAGCATGGCCTTGCCCGCCGCCTTGTCGCCCTTGGTGTCCTTCCAGGTGGCGTAGTTCATCATCGCCTGCTTCAGCAGCTTCTTCTGGTCGTCCGGGAGGTTCCCCGCGCCGCCCGCATCGTCCAGCGCCTTCTGGAAGTTCTTCATGCTGATCTCGCCCTCCTTGGCCAGGTTCGTGCTGTACTGGCACAGGGCCAGCATCAGCCACGGGCCCGGGTTCTCGGGGTAGTAGCCCGTCATCCCGTCGAACATCTGCTTGGCCTTGCTCATGCCCTTGGGGCCCTCGTCGTAGAAGTTGAGGCCGCTCTCGCCCGCCATCGTGTTCAGCTCGGCCCAGAAATCGGCGTAGTTGTCGAAGAACTGCTTCTCCTTGTCCTTCTTGCGGTACTTCTCCGCCCACTTAACCGCGTCCTTGTCCGCTTTCTTGTACTCCTCCATCGCCCGGTACTTCTCGATCTTGCTCATCTCGTACAGGCTCATCGAGATGTACAGGTAGGGCAGCGGGTCCTTCTTGGTGTCGTCGTTCTCGGTGTACGACTGCGCCTTGGCCAGCACATCCTCGTACTTCTCGTCCACGAACTTCACGAGCAGGTCCTCATACACGTGCTTCTGCGCGAAGGCAGGCATGGTGAGGGACGCGGCCAGACCGAGGGTCAACAGGTTCTTCATGGGGGCTTGTTCTACCGGCTTTTTCGCAAACCGGATGCCGAAAGTTAGCGTTGGCCGGAGAACGGCCCCGATCTTCGCGCCGTCAACGGCCTCCATGCGCATCGACATCCTCTCCGTGGTGCCCCGCCTTCTGGACAGCTGGTTCGGCGAGAGCATCCTGCAGCGCGCCCAGCAGAAAGGCCTGGCCGAGGTGGTGGTGCACGACCTGCGCGCCTACAGCACCGACAAGCACAAGCGGGTGGACGACTACGCCTTCGGGGGCGGTGCCGGCATGGTGATGCAGATCGAGCCCATCGACCGCTGCATCAGCGCGCTGAAGGCCGAGCGCAGCTACGACGAGGTGATCTACATGAGCCCCGATGGGGAGCAGCTGGACCAGCCCCTGGCCAACCGGCTGAGCACCGTGCACAACCTCATCATCCTGTGCGGGCACTACAAGGGGGTGGACGAGCGGGTGCGCCAGCACCTCATCACCCGCGAGATCAGCATCGGAGACTACGTGCTGAGCGGGGGCGAGCTGGCGGCGGCGGTGCTGAGCGACAGCCTCATCCGCCTGATCCCCGGCGTGCTGAACGACGAGACGAGCGCCCTGAGCGACAGCTTCCAGGACGGCCTGGTGGCGCCCCCGGTGTACACCCGGCCCGCCGAATACAAGGGCTGGACCGTGCCGGACGTGCTCCTGAGCGGCCACGAGGCCCGCATCGAGGCCTGGCGCCACGAGCAGGCCGTGCAGCGCACCCGGGAGCGTCGGCCCCACCTCCCCGGCCTCGACCAGGAGGGTGGCGGCACCTTCGAAGAAGGATGACCCTGGTCGCGAACCGGAAAATGCCTTAATATTGCGCCCCCGTTCGAACGGGACCCCACACGTAAAGCGCTGAGCGTCATGGACAAGATCAAGCAACTCGAGAAGGAATGGGCCCCGTTGAAGCAGCTGCCGGACTTCAAGGCCGGTGACACCGTGACGGTGCACTACCGCATCAGCGAAGGCAACAAGGAGCGCATCCAGCAGTTCCAGGGCGTGGTGATCCAGCGCAAGGGCTCGGGCAGCACCGCCACCTTCACCGTGCGGAAGATCAGCAACAACGTGGGCGTGGAGCGCATCTTCCCGGTGGCCTCCCCCTACATCGACCAGATCGAGGTGAACAAGCGCGGCACCGTGCGTCGGGCCCGCATCTTCTACCTGCGCGGCCTGCGCGGCAAGAGCGCCCGCATCCAGGAGAAGCGCCAGGTGGTGACCGAGGCCAAGTAAGCCTACCTTCAGTGAACTCCGAAAAGGCCCCGGCAACGGGGCCTTTTTCGTTGGCAGGCAGCGTTCCGGCCATGCCTGCGTCTATGGGAAAACACCACGCCATGACCACCGGATCCTGCCGCGAGGACTGGAACGCCATGCCACCTGTTGCCGATGGCCGCTATTGTGGAAAATGCCGGCATGCGGTGATGGACTTCTCGGGCTGGGACCGTGCGGCGGTGGTCGCCTACAAGCGCGAACACCCCGATGCCTGCGGCCTTTACCGGGCCGAACACATGGAACCCCACCTGGTGCCGTTGGTGGACCTGCTGCGTCCCCGGCGGGGGCTGCTGGTGGCGGGGCTGGCGCTGGGAAGCATCGCGGTGAACGCCCAGCAAGGGCCCGAGTCCGCGCCCTCGGAATACACCCGCCCCGTGGTGCCGGTGGATGCGCCCCGGGCGGCACAGGCGGTCGAACCTCCCGGTTCAGCCGCGGAGGCCGACAAGCACGAGGCGCTCTTCGGCACCTGCCGGCGCGAGGCCCCCCTGGCACCGCCCAAGGTGAAGCCCTACCGCTTCCGCCGCATTTACGTGTCCAAGCGCTTCCCCTTCATCCACTTCCGGCGGCCGCGCGTGATGGGCAGGTTCGCCGGCCATGTGGATGGCACCACCGTGCGGTTCATCGGTACGCCGAGCTTCTGAGGAAAGGACGGCGCCAGCGGGTCAGGCCAGCACCTCCTTCAGGAACACCAGCAGGTGCTGCCAGGCGCGGTCGGCCATGCGCTTGTTGGCGCGGATCTGAGATCCGTGCCGATGCGTCAACATAAAAGCTCCACAGCCAACAACCCGGGCTTTCCTGCATAGGCCTTCGCACTGGAATACCGGTAGTCCTGCGGTTCATCCACGTGGCCCTCCTTCACCGGGTTCATGTGGATGTAGTTCAAGTTGATCCGGATCACGTCCGGACTCCGAAGCCAGATCGGGTGAATGTCATGCTGCCAGAAGTGGATGGAACCATCTGGCTTCCGCAGGAGCGGCAGGATCCACTCCTTCCTGCTTTCCTGTCCGTTCTTCTCGATCGCGCTGACAACGGCCTTGGCCGTGAACTTCTTATGGTCGCGCATGACGTCCTCGAGCTTCACACCCTCCGCGGCCTTTGCGATGAGGTGCACATGGTTGCTCATGATGCACCACGCGAACAACCGCAGACCCTTCTCCCGTTGGCAGTGGGCCAGGCTCTCGACCACGATGTCCTTGTACTGTGGACGGCTCAAGGCATCCACCCAGCCGACGACCGCATAGGTCAGGAAATGCAGATCATCCTGGTCCAGGACCTTGTACTTGCGGCTCACGAGAACCAATGTAGATGATGTGGCACGGATCGCAGAGCCTCTGCCGAAGCTTCAGCGAAGGCATGAGATCCGCGCCAACGAGATCTGTTGGTGGAAGATCCGCTCGAACTCGGGAACAGTTCCGCGCCAACGAGATCAGCGGGAAGAAGATCAGCGCAAACTTGGGCCGATCGGAGCGTGGAGGGCTATTGTTTCAATATAACCTCAGCCGCGTTCAATTTCAGCCCCACAGTATCCGAGGCTACCAAAATTGCGCGGAAGGTGTATCTCCCATCCTCGTCAACCGTTACCACTTTGTTCTTGCCAGTAAAGCTCCAGTTCATATGCCCGCCGAACTGCGTCTGTACCTCACCTACTGTCATGCTCTTCTCAGTGGGATCCACCTCAATCAACGCAATTGCGACCGAATCCTTCAGTACCTGGTCCTGAAAGCGAAGCTGCACATTGCCGTCGTATTCCATATCCATATGCGACCAAATGGCCACTTCATCCTTAGCCTTTAGATCCAATGTAGTCTCCTGACTCCTGATGTT
>JBIJCH010000090.1:0-7384 GCA_044344815.1 Flavobacteriales bacterium
AGCACCGTGAGGAAATCCGGCGGTGAATGCCACAGCAGCTTGCTCATGGAGAGGGCGCAGGCGAAGTAGCCCATGGTGTCACCCCCGCCGTAGTAGTAGAAGTAGATGAGGCTGAAGGCGACGCCCCCGATCAGCTTCGAGTAAAGGCCCCAGAGCAGGTACTTGTACTCGGGCCGCGCGCGCACCATCATGTTCTTGCGCCGGGCGAAATACAGGTAGATCACGACCAGGTAGAAGAACAGCAGCGCGTACTCCCAGTAGTCGATCGAAAGCCACCCATGGTACTCGAGATACAGCATCGCGATCCGTTCAAAGATCGCATTTCAGCCCGGCGCCGGACGTTCAATGGTGGTAGGGACGGCCCTCCAGGATCGTGAAGGCCCGGTAGAGCTGCTCGGCGAAGAGCAGGCGCACCAGCTGGTGCGGGAAGGTCATGGGGGATAGCGAGAGCACCAGGTCCGCCCGCTCCCTGACGGCATCCGTAAGCCCATAGGCCCCGCCCACCACGAAGGCCACCTGACGCACGCCCTGGTCGCGCCAGGCCCCCAGCCGCCCGGCGAACTGCCTGGAGGTGAGGCCTTCGCCACGTTCGTCGAGCACCACCACGCGCTCGCCCGGGCGCAGGGCCGCCAGGATCCGGGGCTCCTCCAGCGCGGGCTGCCGCGCGGGGTCGCCCGTGCCGGCCTCGGGCAGCAGCACCAGATCCACCGGCACGGAGCGCCGTACACGGGCCAGGTAGTGCTCCAGCCCATCGGCCACGTGCCCGCGCTCCGTGCGCCCCACCAGCAATAACCGGATCCGCATACCTTCGGCGAAGATCAGGAACAGGGCCGCATCTCGAAGCCCCTTTGGCCTGATGTTTGCGAAATTCTCTCATCGAACCCGTTCCAGCCCCGATGAAACGCCTCGCCTCCATGCTGTTCGCCCTCCTCCTCGGCTTCGCGGCGCTCGCCCAGGCCGAGGTGAAGGACCAGGTCGTTCAGGCCATCGGCACCGGCAACGCCACCGCGCTGGCCCGGCACCTGCAGCCCAACCTCGACCTCACCGTGCTGGCCACCAGCGATGTGTACAGCAAGGCCCAGAGCGAACAGATCCTTCGGAAGTTCTTCGACGAGCACGACCCCCAGGGGCTCACCATCGAGCACGAGGGCACCAGCAAGATGGGCGACCGCTACTACATCGGCCGGCTGCGCACCGCGCGGGGCGACATGCGGGTCACCTTCTTCCTGAAGCAGACCGGCGGGGTCTTCCAGGTGAAGCAGCTGCGGATCGAAACCGCCAAAGGCGACCTCTGACGTGCTACCCGAGGGCACCGAGGATCTGATCGAACGGGCGCTCCGCGAGGACCTCGGCGATGGCGACCACACCTCATTGTCAACCATCCCCGCGGAAGCCCACGGCGGCGCCCGGCTGCTCGTGAAGGGCACGGGCGTGCTCGCAGGCGTGGAGCTTGCCGAGGCCATCTGCCGCCGCTTCGATCCGGGACTGCGCATGCGCGTGCTGATCCAGGACGGAGCCCAGGTGGCCCCTGGCGACGTGGCCTTCACCCTCATGGGCAGCTCGCGCAGCATCCTCACGGTCGAACGCACCGTCCTCAACTTCATGCAGCGCATGAGCGGCATCGCCACCCTCACGCGCCGCTTCGTCAATGCCCTGGAGGGCACCGGATGCCAGGTGCTCGACACCCGGAAGACCACGCCCACCCTGCGCGCCATCGAGAAATGGGCCGTGCGCATCGGCGGCGGTCGCAACCACCGGCACGGGCTGTACGACATGATCATGATCAAGGACAACCACGCCGACCTTTCGGGAGGGATCCCCGGGGCCGTGCGGGCCGCACGTGAATACCTCGCCGCCCGCGGCCTCGACCTCCCGATCGAAGTGGAGACGAGGAACATGGCCGAGGTGGAACAGGCCCTCGCCGCGGGAGGCGTGCAGCGGATCATGCTCGACAACTTCGGGTACGACGACCTGCGCAGGGCCGTGGAACGCATCGGCGGCCGCGTGGAGACCGAGGCCAGCGGCGGCATCACCCTGGAGAACGCCCGCGCGTACGCCGAGTGCGGTGTGGACCTCATCTCCGTGGGCGCCCTCACCCACTCGGCCGGCAGCATGGACCTCAGCCTCAAGGCCCTCACCTGAGCCATGATCCACCGCGTCCGTCGCAAGCTGCTGTACTCCTCCAGCAACAGGCGGGTGATCCGGTGGTCCCAGCGCATCGTGATGCCCGGCTTCGAGGGCTTCAGCCTCTACCACATCTCCCGCTTCTTCTTCCTGGCCATCCAGCAGGGCCAGATCATCAACCGCGCCTCGGCCATCGCCTTCAAGCTCTTCCTGGCCTTCTTCCCGGCGCTCATCATGCTGCTCACCCTCATCCCCTACATCCCCATCCCCGACTTCCAGGCCCGGCTGCTCGACAACTTCAGGGCCATGATGCCCCACGAGGTGTACGCCTTCATCGAGGGCATGCTGCACGACCTGGTGGTGAAGAAGCACAGCACCCTGCTCTCCGTGAGCTTCATCACCGGACTGTACTTCGCAAGCAACAGCATGGACGCCATCCTCGACGGCTTCAGCGCCAGCTACCACGTGACCCGCTGGCATACCGCCCTCAAGCAGCGCCTGCTCAGCCTCGTGCTGCTGGTGGCCCTCACCGTGATGATGGTGGTGGCCATGGCCCTGCTCAGCCTCAGCAACTGGGTCATCTCGCTGATCAACGACAGCGGCTACGTGCTCACCCAGCTTGAACATTACGGTCTGCTGGCGGCCAAGTGGGGCATCACCGTGCTGATGCTGCTCGGGAGCATCTCCCTGCTCTACAACGCGGGCGACCCCACCGCGCGCCGCTTCCGCTTCATCACCCCCGGCGCCATCCTGGCCGTGGCCCTCACCCTGCTCGTGAGCCAGGCCCTCGTCTTCTTCTTCGAGCGCATCACCGACTACAACGCGCTCTACGGCTCCATCGGCGCCATCCTCGCCGTGCAGCTGTGGATCTACTTCAACATGATCGTGCTGCTCATCGGCTTCGAGCTCAACGCCAGCATCACCCGCGCACGCCTCGACAGCCGCGACACCCTGCGCCCGAAACCCGGCCAGGCGCTCTGAGCGCGGCGGGGGCGATCCGGTAATTTCACGCCGGCCATGCGCATCCCAGCCCTCCTTCCGTGCACCCTGCTCGCCACCCTGCTGGCGCTTCCCGCCCTGCTGCCCGCACAACGGTACGACCCGCTTCACCCGCCCAACACCTACCGCAACGCCGACAACCCCCACTACTGGAAGAACCGGCCGCCCTTCGAGGGGTACTGGCAGCAGGACGTGCACTACCGCATCAACGCGCGGCTCGATGAGCGCGACGACGCCATCGACGGTTCCCTGGAGCTGGTCTACTGGAACAACAGCCCCGACACGCTGAGGCACATCTTCCTCCACCTGTACCAGAACGCCTACAACGCCGGCTCCTACGCCGACCTCATGCAGAACGGCCGGCCCACGCCGGGCGATACCGTGCAGCGCGGCACCACCATCACCGACCTGCGCGCGGAGGGACGCCCCCTGCGCACCGAGCTGGACAACACCGTGCTGAAGGCATGGCTCGAGGAGCCCCTTCCGCCGGGCGGGCGCATGCGCTTCACCTGCACCTTCCGCACGCACTGGGACGCCGGCATGTACCGCCGCATGAAGCTCTTCAACGCCTGGGGCTTCAAGCACTACGACGGCGTGCACTGGTACCCGCGCATCGCCGTGTACGACCGCCGCTTCGGGTGGGACACGCAGCAGCACCTGGGCAACGAGCTGTACGGCGACTTCGGCACCTACGACGTGGCCCTCGACATGCCCAACGACATGGTGGTGGAGGCCACCGGCTGGCTCCAGAACCCCACCGAGGTGATGCCGCCCGACCTGCGCCGACGCCTCGACCTGGCCAACTTCAAGGACAAGCCGTGGAACGAGCGCCCCGGCGTGATCACCCCCTACGACAGCACCGTGCGCAAGGTGTGGCGCTACCACGCCGAGAACGTGCACGACTTCGCCTTCACCGCCGACCCCACCTACCGCATCGGCGAGACCCTGTGGAACGGCGTGAAATGCGTGGCCCTGGTGCAGGAACCCCACGCCAGCGGCTGGCAGAACGCCGCCGACTACTGCGCCAAGGCCGTGCGGGTGCACAGCGAGCAGATCGGCATGTACCTGTACCCGAAGATGGTGGTGGCCGACGCACGCGACGGCATGGAATACCCCATGCTCACCCTCGACGGCGGGCGCGACCCCGACTACCGCGGCCTCTTCATGCACGAGATCGGGCACAACTGGTTCTACGGCATGGTGGGCAACAACGAGACCTACCGCGCCATGCTCGACGAGGGCTTCACCCAGTTCCTCACCAGCTGGGGCCTGGAGCATGTGGACGGCGACACGCTGGTGGAGGACCCGCCCAAGGGCGCCTACGTGCGCCGCTACACGAAGCCCACGCTCGTGCGCGAGAGCGAGGTGTACCAGGGCTACATGCGCGACGCCGTGCGCGACGAGCTGCCGCCCATCAACACCCACAGCGATGCGTTCGCGCATGTGGAGGGCCGCGGCGGCGGCTACGGCCACGTGTACTACAAGACCGCCACCATGCTGTACAACCTCCAGTACGTGCTGGGCGACAGCGTGTTCCTTGCGGCGATGCGCGCCTACTTCGACCGCTGGAAGCTCTGCCACCCCTACGAGGAGGACTTCCGCACCAGCGTGCTGCAGAGCACCGGGGCCGACCTCAACTGGTTCTTCGACCAGTGGATCGGGACCGACAAGCGCATCGACTACGCCGTGGTGGGCGTGAAGCACCGCAACCGCGACAGCGGCCAGGTGATCAAGCTGCGGCGCAAGGGCTCCATGGAGATGCCCCTGGACCTGCGCGTCACCGCCAGGGACGGCCGCCATTACGACCTGCACATCCCCAACACCTGGTACACCAAGCCCACCACCGCCACCGTGCTGCCGCGCTGGATCGGCTGGGACGACCTGCAGCGCGACCACGCCGTGCAGGTCGACATCCCCTCGGGCATCGCCGATGTGCGCATCGACACCAGCTACCGCCTGGCCGACGCCTACCAGCTGGACAACAGCCTGCAACCGCCGGTGGACCTCACCTTCGACCACCACGTGGCCAACCCGCCCGACCGCCGCATGTACGAAGCGTTCGGCCGGCCCGACCTCTGGTGGAACGGCTACGACGGGCTGAAGCTCGGCGTCCATTTCCACGGCGACCACCTGCGCTACAAGCACAAGCTGTGGTTCTCGGCCTGGGTGAACACCGGCTTCCTGCAGCACCTGCCCTCCAGCAACAGCGCCGCGAGTTTCGACCCCGTGCCGGACAACCGCGACACCCGCTACGACCCCTTCAGCTTCAACTTCCGCTACGAGAACGGCACCGAGCGTATCCTGAAGGGCTCCAGCGTGAACGTGCATGCCAGGCTGCTCGACGGTCTTGAGCAATACGGCGCCGGGTTCAAGTGGCGCACCACCGATGAGCGTACCGAACTTTACAGCGACGTCAAGTTCCTCCTGCGCCGCGACTCCAGCGACCTCACCTACCTGAACTACCCCGACGAGTGGGAGCTGGACGCGTTGAACAGCGCGTGGGACAACGGCGTGCGGCATCGCTACACCTACGGCCGCAGCGAAGGGCGCATCACCTTCAACGTGCGCAGCAGCACCATCGGGTCCGCCATGGGCTACGCGCAGGCCACGCTCACCGCGGTGAACGAGAACCGCCTGGGCGACTGGCTGCTGCGCACGCGCTTCCTGGGCCAGTACGGCACGGGCAACACCCCGCGCGAGAGCCGGCTCTTCCTGGCCGGCGCCACCCCCGAGGCCTACATGGACGACAAGTTCGTGCGCAGCATCGGTTTCGTGCCGTACGACTGGCTGGGGCACGGGGCCGGCGTGAACCACTTCCAGCAGGGCGGCGGGCTGAACCTGCGCGGCTATGCGGGCTACCTCGCACCCGAAGGGTCCGGCGCGGACCAGGTCCTCACCTACTCGGGCAACACCGGTATTTCGGCCAGCGCCGAGCTCGACCTGGACGGCCTGGTGCGCTGGCGCCCGCGCCCCATCGCGCGCACCCTCCACCTGGACGCGTACCTGTTCGGCGATGTGGGCGCCATGGGCTACCGCACCACCACCGCCGATGGCCAGCGCCTCGAGCTTGCACGCCCGCGTGCCGACGCCGGCGCGGGGATCGCGCTCACCATCAAACGCTGGGGGCCGCTGGTGGACATCAAGCCCTTCACCATCCGCTTCGACATGCCCCTGTTCCTGAGCGCGCTGCCGGCAGGCGAGGACGAGCACTTCGCCTTCCGCTACGTGGTGGGCATCGGCCGCAGCTTCTGAGGTTCCGGAGCAGGCACGCGGTGCCGGATCCCATCACCGCCCCACAGGCCCATCGTACAGGGCCGACCAGCGGGGCGCGGTGACGGACCAGCTTGCAAGGCGCCGGACCAGATCGCGGTTCGCCTCCACCGCAGCACGTCTTTCGGGCAGCTGGTCCAAGCATGCGATCAACTCCGATGTGAGCTGCTCGATCGATGGCGTGGTCCAGAATCTGATGCCGCGCTGCGTCAACTGACCATAGGGAAGCCAACCTCCCGTGATCACGACCGAGCCAGCATATAGGTGCTCCAACATGGATGCTGAGAGCTGGTCGGTCCGTTGGACCTGTATGAACACATCGGTCACCGACCTCAACATGGCGACCTGCTCATCGGTCAGTCGATGTTCCAGGACGGTGTGATCAAGCCCAAGGGAGATGGCCCTTTCCTTGACACCACGCCGATATGCGTCGGCACCGCCGATCATCATCGGCAACACGACATGGAATTGGGCCCGGACCTCGGCCGGACAACGCCCCAGGGCATCCAGCACGGCCAGATGATCTTGGTTCACGGATCCGTTGTAGCCACATGTGACGATAGTCCGCCCGGGGGGGATGCCCAATCCCTCCAGCTGACCTGTTCGATCACCGTGGTCCAGGACAGCAAGGTGATCGAGCGATCGTAGTCCGAACAGCAGATCATCCACACAGGGCTCAAGACGAAGGCGGAACCTGGCCCTGGCCGATGCGAGCGTATGTGGATTGGATGCTGTGAACAGATCGCCGCTCAATAGAAGCCTCCGCTGCAAAATGCTCAACGGCCAATGGGTGCGATACACATCGCTACCAAATAGCGTCAAGACCATACGCCTCCCGAGCGATCTCAACGGCTTCGCCATACAGCCCCAGACCGCCGATAAATAGAGGATATGGACCACGTCATAACCAGGTCCCATCCGCTTAAGCAAGGACCTGTATCGCAGCACGTACCAAACGAACTTAAACCCTCGTAGACGGCGGAACAGCCCA
>JBIJCH010000093.1:0-7349 GCA_044344815.1 Flavobacteriales bacterium
GTACACGTTTGGTGTCATGTCCGCGGTGATGGTGAAGGTGTGGCGCAGCTCCCTGCCGGACACCTCCACCCATCGGGCATCGAGGATGCGCGAGCCGGTCTCGAGGCTCACGAGCGCCCGGCCCTGTCCCGAGGTCGGGATGGTGAGCGTGCATTGGTCGCCCACGGCGTAGCGCTCGCGATCGGCGTTGAAGGCGAGCATCGCCGCAGCGCTGCCCCCCTCGCGGCGCGAACGACCTTCGTAGCCGGGCCAGTCGACGTACACCCACGCCGCGCTCACATGGCCGCTGGCCTCGTCGCTCAGGCGCACCACGAAGCGGCCCCAGTCCGGGCGGTCGACGCGGAAGTTGAAGGTGGCGTGCCCCTTTCCATCGGTGGTGATGGCCTGGTCGCTGAGCACCTGTGAGCTGGGCGCGCTCATGTAGCTGTTCGCCCCGTCCATGTCTCCGTCCCACCACCAGTTGTAGCTCACCTTGATCACCTGCGCGCGGAGAAGCCTTCCCGGCAGCGGTGCGCCCTTGGCGTCGATGCTGGCCACCGCGAAGCGATAGGTGGTGTCGGTGAGGTAGGTGCCCCAGTGGCCCGAAGGCTCGGCCGGACGCAGGCCCGCATAGGCCGCATAGGGCAGGTAGGTGATGTCCGTGCGGTCGATGCTGGCATCACCGCCCGTCTCGAACACGCGCGTGACGATGTTGGCCTTGACCATGGCCGGCGCGTGGCGCGCGGGATCCGGTTCCAGCGGGAAGCTGGTGCGTCCTTCGCCGTCGAGCGCGCCGTCGAACACCACCTTCTCGGCCTCGTTCAGCGAGGTGTTCAGGTCGTTGAAGAGGTACTTCTCGAAGCCCTTGAACACGGCGTTGGTGCGCGTGAGGTTCACCGTGACGCGGGCCTTGAGGTTGCGCGCCGGAGCGCCGTGCAGCCAGGTGCTGGTGAGCGACGCGCGGCGGGCGCCCTCGGCGGCGGTGAGCTGCTCGCCGCCCAGGTCCAGGGCGATCTTCAGCCGGTTGGGCTTCACCGTTTCAATGCGGATGGCCTTGTGGAACACGGTACCGCCCACGGACACCCGCGCGCTCCACACTCCGGTGGGCGCGTTCGCATCGGTGGCGCAACGGAAGCTGTAGGTGCCGTCCACGCCGGAGGTGCGCACGATGCGCTGGTCGAGCCGTCCCTGCGGGTCGCTCAGCTCGAGCACCACCGGGTGGTCCTTGGGCAGGCGCGCCTCGATGTCCTGCAGGATGAAGGTGAGGTAGAGGCTGTCGCCGGGGCGCCACACGCCGCGCTCGCCGTAGAGGAAGCCCTTCAGGCCCTTGTCCACGGCCTCACCGCTCACATCGGCCTCGCTCATGTTCAGGGCCGAGCCATCGTCGAGCTTCAGGTAGCCGCGCTGCGCGCCCTTGGAGGCCACCAGCAGGAAGGGCTTGTGCCGTGTGGCCGGCAGCGTCACCAGGCCCTCGCGGTCGGTCACCAGTTCGGCGAGGCTCCGTCGCTGCAGGTCGAGCACCTGGACCTTCACACCGCTCAGGGGCTCGGTGGTGCGCAGGTCGCTCACGGCCACGAGCAGCGCCCCGTTGTTGCCGCGCTTCGCGATCAAGCCCAGGTCGCTGGCGAGGATGTTGCGCTCCACGGCGATGCGCTTGCCGCGGTAGTAGCTCGGTGAGCAGGGGTCCTCGCGCCGGCGATGGTCGTAGGGCTCGTCGTATTCGTACGCGTAGTCGTAGTAGTAGCCGGTGTAGGGGTTGTCCCACCGGCCGTCCTCCTCGTCCTCCTCCTCCGGTGCCGCGGCCTGCGGTGCGGGGTGGTCGCCCTCCTGGTCGGGGCAGGGGTAGGTGGAGTAGGAGCGCCGGTAGCCGATGGAGACGCGATAGATGGCACCGGGTTCGGTGCGCATCAGCTCGTTCAGGTCGAGGTGGAAGCGGTTCCAGCGGCCGGGCACGATGGGCTCGCTGCCGCGCAGGGGGATCGTCCGCTTCAGCACGGGGCGGCCCACGCGGGCGAGCTCGTTCTCACCGGCCAGGTCGTTCACCTGCAGGAACTGCACCACGTTGTCCGCGTGGATCTGCACGACGCGCACGTCCACGGCATTGAGGTTCACGGCCTCGAAGGGCAGGAGCAGGCCGTCGGTACTGGGCAGGATGGTGCCCTGTCCGACAAGGCGCACATCGGGACGCACCTCCTCGAAGGTGAGGTCCACCGTGAGGTCCTTGCCGAGCGCACGGCCGTTCACGTTCACCAGCCCGCGCGCCACGAAGGCCTGGTGCGTGCCGGAGAGCCGCTCGGAGGGGGACAGCACCAGCCGGTTGCCGATCACGGCGAGCCGGGTCTCCTCAGCACCGATGATGCCGGCCAGCCCGGAGAGATCCTGTGCGGGATCGAGGGGGTCGCTGAAGAGCAGGGAGGCCGACTGCTCCCCTTCGCCGCTCACCTCGGTGCTCACAAGCTGCAGGTCGCCGAGCGCGGGCACCGGGAAGGTGAGTTCACCCTGGTCCTTGCTGTCGATGCGTTCACCGTTCCAGCGGAACACCACGGCTCCGGCGGCATCGGTGCGCCGCACGCTGTCGGCCACCACACGGTGGAGCAGGCCGTTGGGCTCGTGCTCCCAAACCAGTGTCAGGCGGCGTCCGTCCTGCTCGGCGGTGAAGCATCCTTCGAGGTCCTGCCCGGTGGCATCATCGCTGGTGCGCACCGCCACCTGGGCCTGCTGCCAGGTGAGGTCGGTGGTGCTCAGGGCGCGCAGGTCGCTGATGGTGCCCTCGATGCCCTGGCGGTAGGTGGTGACCTGGAAGGTGAAGGTGTGGAGCTCGGCGGGCACCTCGATCAGCTTGCCGAGGGCGAAGCGGATGGTGTAGGTGGCATCCTGCCTGAGCCGTTCGGTGGGGGTGAAGGCCAGGGTGAGGTGGTCTCGCCATGAGACGGTGCCGGGCGTGGCGGGCTCCAGTTCGAAAAGCTCCTGCAGGGCGGACTGGGAGCTGTCGCGCCAGGCCTGGCCCTCGGCGATGCGCACGAGGATGGGCGTGCGCGCGGGGATGTGCCCCGCGGTGAAGGCGGGGATGTAGGGGATGAAGGCGCTGTCGGGCCGGATGTGCTCGGTGCGCGGCGTGCAGGCGGTCAGCAGCAGGGCTGCGCACAGGGCGTGCAGGGGCGCACGCGTCCGGAAGGGGCGGTCCATGGGTGGGCGGGAAGTGGGGGTGGGGTGCGCGAAGGCGGGGCGAAGGCTGAGCGCATAACGCGCGCTTCCTGCCATCTATTGCAGCGTTCCGGCCGGTGGGCCGACAGGGTGGGATCAGCGCCCTTCGAGCACGCGGTCTGCATCCTCGGCGGGAATGATGCGTCCGAGCATGTCGCCCACCACGAAGGCATCGGTGAGACCCTTCTCCACCAGCGTGCGGCGGGCGTCCTCGGCCGCCGCGCGTGAGGTGAAGGTGCCGTAGTAGTACCGCACCGCATCCTCGCTGGTCACCGGGGTCACGTTGCCCAGCTCGATGAACCTGCCCATCACATCGCCGGGCACGTTGCCGGCGAAGGTGCCCACCTGCACGCGGTAGCGGATGGCGTCCTTGCTGATGCCGCCCTCGGGGATGCGCTTGAGGTTCTCGGGGCCGGTGAGCCGCGCGCCCGCCTCCTTCAGGGAGACGCGTCGCCCGTCCTTGAAGGCCACGAGGAACGCACCATCGAAGCCTTTGACCAGCATGTTCACCTTGCGGGTGGCGGCCTCGTTCACATCGGTGAAGGAGCCCGTGTAGTAGCGGGTGAGGCCGTCGTCACCGGTGATTACCATCAGGTCAGGCACATCGGCGAAGACGTCTTGCGAGAGCTTCTGGCGGTAGGCACCGAGCTGAACGCGAACGATGGTGCCGCGTTGTTCGGGGGTGGCCGCCGGGCTGTCGCCCATGGCCGCGCGGGTGCCGGCCACCTCGTCGCGGATGTCGAGGAGCCTGCCGCTCTCCTCGGCCATCACCTCACCCTGCAAGCCCTCGCGTCCCAGGCTCAGCTGGCGGCGCACCGCCTCGGGGAGCTGATCGTAGCCGCCCACCACGAACATGGTGGTGTCGCCCATCTGCACGGTGCGCAGGTCGGGGATGCTGAGCATCGCCTGCATCTGGGCCTCGGTGATGCCGCCCATGTCGGAGCCCACCTTCACCGTGTAGATGCGATTGGCCTTCGGTGCGGTGGTGGTGCGGCTCGGGCCGAAGCTCTCCACGCGGCTCGTGATGATGTTCACGTTGCCCGAGTCCTTGTAGTTGAGGTAGTCCTTCAGGAAGCGATCGTCGGTGATCGCCACACCCCGGTCGTCCACGGGAGCGCCCTTTACCGTGGCGGGCTCGTCGTCGAGCGCATCGGGAACACCGTCGCCGTCGCTGTCCATGGGGCAGCCATTGGCATCGACCTTGGCGCCTGCGGGTGTTCCGGGGCACAGGTCCTTGAAGTCGGTCACCCCATCGCCGTCCGCATCGTCGTTCAGCACCAGGATGTCCATCTGCTCGGGGGTGAGCTGCGGTTCCTGCATGGCCTTGCGCTTGCGGCGGTCCACGTCGATGGCGTAGCTCACCGAGGCACTGGTGAACAGGAAGCGGTCGTTGCGGCTGTCGCCGGTGCGGCCTTCCACGCTTTCGTCGGTCACCCCGTCGATGAGGTCGCTCTGGGTGAAGTGCATGGTGGTGCCGATGCGCAGGTCGAAGCCGCCGCCCATGCGCAGCTTTGCGCCGAGGAACACCGGGAAGGCCCAGGTGCGCTCGGTGTACTTGCCGAAGCCGTCGAGGTTCAGTTCGCGGATGTCGGATTCGTAGGTGTGGTCGCGTTGAATGATCACGGCCTGGCCGGCGTCGGGCGCCTCCTCGGCGATGTCGCGGATGGTGCCGTCGCTCCAGTAGTTGTAGGCGCGGCCCTGGGCATCGTACAGGTCGGTCTTGCTCAGGAACTCAACGCTCTCGAAGCCCACGCCCAGCAGGGGTTCCACCACGTGGCCGGGCTTCAGGAAGTGGTTGAAGTTGTAATTGAACAGGAAGCCGCCGATGGTGATGCGCGACTCGAAGTTGAGGTTGCGCGTGGTGCTGCGTTCGTTCACGCCCGCACGGCCGTGCAGGGCGTACAGCCCGCCCTCGAGCCAGTCGGTGATCTGGGTGCCCACCCGCAGCTCATAGCCCAAGCGGGTCACCAGGGGACTGTAGCCGTCGTGGTTGGAGCCGATGTCCCCGTAGAAGGCGAACATGCCGGTGCCGAGCCCGATGGTGGGGCGCAGGAGCGGGGTGGTGATGCTGTCCTGCTGGGCGCGCGAGGTGCCTGCGGCGAGCAGGATGACGGCCAGGGCGGCGAGGCGCGGAAGGGGGAGGGTGAGCGTGCGGGGCATCGGCCGGAGGGTCAGCCGAAAGATAGCGTTCGAGCTGTCACTGCACCCACTTCTGGTTGCTGATCATCAGCGCCTCCTGCACGGTGATGCGTTCCCCGTTGTTGTAGGCGGTGACGAAGGGGCCCGGGAAGGCATGCCCGGCGGAGATGTAGGACTGGCGCTTGTCGCGGGCCTCGGCATAGCGGCCGAACCGACCGGTGGTGTACTTGATCCAGCCCTCGTGGCGTTCGATGCTGAAGTCGCCGGTGAAGCGGTGGCGCTCCTCGAAGTAGGCCCGACCCACCTCGCGGTGCGCCGCGGTGATCTGCACCTTGTAGGTCACGCCGGTCTCGGGGGCGGGGATGCGGCCCGTGTCGGTGGCCTTGGGCTCGGGCTTCGGCTCGGCCTTGGCGATGGGTTCCTGCTTGGGCTGTTGTTGCTGCTGCTGGGCCACCACGGGCTCCTGCCGGACCTCGGGCTGCTGCACCTGGCCGCCGCCCTGGACGTTCTTCACGGGCTCGGTGGTGTTGGCGGCGATCAGGGCCATCGCCTTCGGGCCGATGGGGAAGGTGGTGCTGCCCACGATGGCCTTCTGGGTCTCGTCGTTCAGCAGGTAGCCGAACTCGCCGTTCACGGTATAGTCGCCCTCGGGCTGGCCGTTCGCCCGCAGCTTGTAGGTCACCTTCAGCTCGGCCTTAGCGGGCAGGTTGAGCCACACGAACTTCACGATGCGGTCCTGCGCGGTGAAGATGGCCTCGTCGCTGGACTTCTCCAGGGCGGTGAAGCCGGCGGGGATGGTCTCCTGCAGCTTGCCGAAACCGCGGATGTCGCCCTTCTTCACGGTGACCTCCACGAGCATCTCGTTCTCGGTGACCGGGGTGATGGTGCGGGTGGCGCCCACGTTGCCCTTGCCCTGCTGGGGGGCGATGCCGCTGCGGTTCTCCACCACGGTGGCCTTCACGGGCGCGGCACCTCCGGCGAACACCACATCGTTGCTCGCATCGGTGGCGGGGTCGGGTGCGGTGGGCTCGGGCTCCGTGGCGCTTTGGGCCACGGCGCTGGGAATGATGGTCACCGCGGTGACGGGCAGGTCCCGGCTCTTGCGTTCGTTGTCCTCGATGAAGCTGAACTTGCCGGTGATGGGCAGGCTGCCGCTGGCGGCTTGGTTCACGGCGAGGGTGTAGGTCACCTTGAAGCTGGGCTGCGCGGGCAGGGCCATCCAGATGAACTTGGCCTTCTGCTCGGCGAAGGTGAAGCTGGCGCCCTTGGTCTCGATGGCGGTGGCCGTCATGCCCTCGGGCAGGTCGATCTGCAGCTTGGCGAAGCCCGAGAGGTCGCCTTTTTCCACGGTCACCGTCACCTTCACCTCGCTGCCGGCCTGCATGGTGGCGGGCACATCCTGCGTGATCGTGATGTCGGCCAGGAAGAGCGCGTTGAAGAGGAGGAGGCCGAACAGGTTGATGAGCGCGGCGGCTTTGATCATGGGCGGGAACGTTGCTCAGGCCACGGCGGTGTGGGCCTGAACAAAGCTGCCCCGCTCCGGGCGGGCTTCCAGCGTGGTCGCCGTCGATCTTCCAACAGGGACGTGTTGAACGCCCGCAGGTAGGCGCTCAGAAATTGGGCTTCAGCATGTATTTGCTGTAGAAGCGGTCGATGGCGTCGACGGCCTCGTCCGCGTTGTCCACCACGCTGAACAGCTCCATGTCCACCGGGTTGATGTAGTGGTATCGGTGGTCCATCGTCTCCGTGATCCAGTCGAGCAGCCCCTGCCAGTACTTGCGGCCCACCAGGATGATGGGGAAGCGGGCGATCTTCTGCGTCTGGATGAGCGTGAGCGCCTCGAAGAGCTCGTCCATGGTGCCGAAGCCCCCGGGCAGCACGATGAATCCCTGGGAGTACTTGATGAACATCACCTTGCGCACGAAGAAGTAGTCGAAGTGCAGGCTCTTCTCCTTGTCGATGTAAGGGTTGGGCTCCTGCTCGAAGGGAAGCTCGATGTTGAGGCCCACGCTGGTGCCGCCACCGCG
>JBIJCH010000094.1:0-7267 GCA_044344815.1 Flavobacteriales bacterium
TAGGTGCCCGACAGGCCGATGTTGTTGTTGGGCCCGAAGCGCAGGGCCATGTCGCCCGAGGGGATCTGGTAGGCGTAGCTGGCCGTCACGATCGTCATGGCGATCGAGGAGTCGCGCACGCTGGTGCGGTGCTGGGCGAAGGCCAGGGAAGGGCCCAGCAGCGCGGGCAGCAGGAGGTACGGCAGCAGGCGGCGCATGGCGCGGCGAAGGTAAGCGGAGGCGCGCTGGGCCGCGGGGCGGATGGTGAGGCACCGGCCTTCACCCGCTGGTTATCTTCGCGGCCACTCCGGCCGCAGGTCCGGGCGCAACACGGTCCCCCCCAGCATGAAGCCCATCCAGATGGTCGACCTCGTCGGCCAGTACCAGCGCATCAAGCCCGAGGTCGATGCCGCCATCCAGCGCGTGATCGACAGCGCCGCGTTCATCAACGGCCCCGAGGTGAAGGAGTTCGAGAAGGAGCTGGCCGCCTACCTGGGCGCGAAGCATGTGATCGGCTGTGCGAACGGCACCGACGCGCTGCAGATCGCCATGATGGCGCTGGACCTGAAGCCCGGCGACGAGGTCATCACCTGCTCGTTCACCTTCGTGGCCACGGTGGAGGTGGTGGCGCTGCTGGGCATCACGCCCGTGTTCGCCGATGTGCTGCCGGGCACCTTCAACATCGACCCGGAGGACGTGCGCCGCAAGATCACCCCGCGCACCAAGGCCATCGTGCCGGTTCATCTCTTCGGGCAGGCGGCCGACATGGACGCCATCATGGCCATCGCGCAGGAGCACGGGCTCCACGTGATCGAGGACAACTGCCAGGCCGTGGGCAGCGACCACACCAGCGCCACGGGCGCGAAGCGCAAGAGCGGCACCATCGGCCACATCGGCACCACCAGCTTCTTCCCCAGCAAGAACCTGGGCTGCTACGGCGACGGGGGCGCGCTCTTCACCAACGACGACGAACTGGCCAAGCGGCTGCGCCGCGTGTGCAACCACGGCAGCGAGGTGCGCTACTACCACGAGGTGGTGGGCGTGAACAGCCGTCTGGACAGCATGCAGGCCGCCATCCTGCGGATCAAGCTCCGGAACCTCGACGGTTACGCCGCCGCCCGCAACAGGGCGGCCGACCACTACGACCGGGCCTTCGCGGGCATGGCGCAGCTGGTGACCCCGGCGCGCAGCGCGTTCAGCACCCATGTGTTCCACCAGTACACCCTGCGCGTGCCCGGCGGCCACCGCGACGGGCTGAAGAAGCACCTGGAGGCCAACGGGGTGCCCGCCATGATCTACTACCCGGTGCCCTGCCACCTGCAGAACGCCTACCGCGGCGACCGCTTCCCGAAGGGCTCGCTGCCCGTGACCGAGCAGCTCACCGACGAGGTGCTGAGCCTGCCCATGAGCACCGAGCTCGACGTGGAGCAGCTTGACCACATCACCAGCACCGTGAAGACCTATTTCAACTGACCCCGGCACGGCCGGAACCAACCCGGTCGGCGCGCGTAGAAGGGCGTTCCAACAGCCAGCCAGAACAGCATGAACATCGCAGTCGTAGGGACGGGATACGTGGGACTCGTGACCGGCACGTGCTTCGCCGAAACGGGCAACAACGTGGTCTGTGTGGACATCAACGAGGAGAAGGTGCGGATGATGAAGGAGGGCAAGGTCCCCATCTACGAGCCGCACCTTGATGTGCTCTTCGAGCGCAACATCCGCCAGGGCCGCCTGCGCTTCACCACCGACCTGGCCGAAGCCCTGGAGAAGGCCCGGATCGTGTTCCTGGCCCTGCCCACGCCGCCCGGCGAGGACGGCAGTGCCGATCTGAGCTACGTGCTGAAGGCCGCCGGCGACATCGGCAGGCTGATGAAGCACTACATGGTGCTGGTGGACAAGAGCACCGTGCCCGTGGGCACCGCCGAGAAGGTCACCGCGGAGGTGAAGAAATACGCCAGGGTGGAGTTCGACGTGGTGAGCAACCCCGAGTTCCTGCGTGAAGGCTTCGCCGTGGATGATTTCCTGAAGCCCGACCGCGTGGTGGTGGGCACCGAGAGCGAGCGCGCCCGCAAGCTCATGGAGGAGCTGTACAAGCCCTTCGTGCGCCAGGGCAACCCCATCATCTTCATGGACGAGCGTAGCGCCGAGCTCACCAAGTACGCGGCCAACGCCTTCCTCGCGGCCAAGATCACGTTCATGAACGAGATCGCGAACTTCTGCGAGGCCGTGGGCGCCGATGTGGACAAGGTGCGCATCGGCATGGGCAGCGACACCCGCATCGGGAAGCGCTTCCTGTTCCCGGGCATCGGGTACGGTGGCAGCTGCTTCCCCAAGGATGTCCAGGCCCTCGCGAAGAGCGGCAAGGAGGCCGGCTACGACTTCCGGATCATCGAGAGCGTGATGAAGGTGAACGAGGAGCAGAAGACCGCCCTGATGCCGAAGATCAGGAAGCACTACGGCGGCTCGCTGAAAGGCAGGCACTTCGCCATGTGGGGCCTGGCCTTCAAGCCCGACACCGACGACATCCGCGAGGCACCGGCCCTGTACATGATCGACGCCCTGCTGCAGGAGGGCGCCACCGTGAGCGCCTTCGATCCCGAGGCCATGAACAACGTGCGGAAGCTCAAGGGCGATGCGATCGCCTACGCCGCCGACGAGTACGCGGCGCTCAAGGACGCGGATGCCCTCATCATCTGCACCGAGTGGGCCGAGTTCCGCACGCCCGACATGGAGCGCGTGAAAGGGGCCCTGAAGAAGCCCGTTGTGTTCGACGGCCGTAACCTGTACGAGCTGGAGAGCATGAAGGAGAAGGGCTTCACCTACGTGAGCATCGGCCGCAACACCGTGAACGCCTGACCCCATGGCGAAGAAGAAGACCGCAAAGCCCGCCCGGGCCAAGGCCACGGCCAAGCGCCCCGCAACAAGGAAGGCCGGCGTGAAGCTGACCGTGGTGAAGAAGCCCAAGGACCGCGTGCTCATCACCGGTGCCGCGGGCTTCCTGGGCTCGCACCTGTGCGACCGCTTCCTGAAGGAGGGCTACCACGTGATCGGGATGGACAACCTGATCACCGGCCGCCTGAAGAACATCGAGCACCTCTTCAAGCGCAACGACTTCGAGTTCTACCACCATGACGTGAGCACCTTCGTGCACGTGCCGGGCGACCTGAAGTACATCCTGCACTTCGCCAGCCCCGCGAGCCCGATCGACTACCTGAAGATCCCGATCCAGACGCTGAAGGTGAGCTCCCTGGGCACGCACAACCTGCTCGGTCTTGCCAAGGCCAAGGGCGCGCGCATCCTGGTGGCCAGCACCAGCGAGGTGTACGGCGACCCGCAGGTGCACCCGCAGACCGAGGACTACTGGGGCCACGTGAACACCGTGGGCCCGCGCGGGGTGTACGACGAGGCCAAGCGCTTCCAGGAGGCGCTAACCATGGCCTACCACACCTACCACGGGCTGGAGACGCGCATCGTGCGCATCTTCAACACCTACGGCCCGCGCATGCGCCTCAACGACGGCCGCGTGCTGCCCGCCTTCATCGGCCAGGCCCTGCGCGGGGAGGACCTCACCATCTTCGG
Source organism: Flavobacteriales bacterium (assembly GCA_044344815.1). Taxonomy (GTDB): domain Bacteria; phylum Bacteroidota; class Bacteroidia; order Flavobacteriales_F; family PHOS-HE28; genus PHOS-HE28. The sequence continues at coordinate 3,559 of JBIJCH010000094.1, forward strand.
CAAGGGCGACCAGACGCGCAGCTTCTGCTACGTGGACGACCTCATCGAGGGCATCTACCGCCTGCTGCTGAGCGACCACGCCGGTCCGGTGAACATCGGCAACCCCGCCGAGATCACCATCAAGCAGTTCGCCCAGGAGATCGTGAAGCTCACCGGCACCAAGCAGAAGCTGGTGTACAAGCCGCTGCCGCAGGACGATCCCATGCAGCGCCAGCCCGACATCACCCTCGCGAAGAAGCTGCTCAAGTGGCAGCCGAAGGTGAACCGTGCCGAGGGCCTGAAGATCACCTACGCCTACTTCAAGAGCCTTACCCCGGAGGAGCTCCACCAGAAGGAGCACAACACCTTCGAGGGGTACGTGCGGAAGTAGGCAAGTGACAGGTGGCAAGTGACAGGTCACAAGCATCAAGTGGCACCTTTGCCCCTTGACACTTGTCCCTTGTGACTTGACCCTTGAATGACCACGCTCCGCATCGCCGGCGTTCCCGAGCCCTACAACCTGCCCTGGCACCTGGCCATGGAGCAGGGCCGTTTCGCCGAGGCCGGCATCGACCTGCAGTGGCACACCGTGCATGAAGGCACCGGCCGCATGTGCCAGATGCTGCGCGACGATGCGCTCGACATGGCCGTGCTGGTGACCGAGGGCGCCGTGCGCGACATCCTCAACGGCGGTCCGCACCGCATCGTGAGCACCTTCGTGCAGAGCGCGCTGCCATGGGGTGTGCACGTGCCGGCATCGTCCGCGCTGCATCATCCCTCCGACCTGAAGCACGTGCCTTTCGCCATCAGCAGGCTGGGCAGCGGCAGCCACATCATGGCCATGCTGTACGCCGAACGCCTCGGCTGGCGTCCGCGTGCGGAGGACCTGGAGGTGGTGCACAACATGGAGGGCGCGGCGGAGCGCATGTGCAGCGACGGCCCCATCATCTTCCTGTGGGAGACCTACGTCACCTCGCGCTACGTCGATGCGGGCGTGATGCGGCGGGTGGACGAGGTGCGCGGCGATTGGCCGGGCTTCGTGGTCGTGGCCCGCGAGGCGTTCGTGCGCGAGCACGCCCCGGCCCTGGACAAGGCGCTGCGGGTGCTGGGCGCCGAGTCGCGTGCGCTGCGGCCCGATGCGCGCACCGTGGAGCTGGTGATGCGCAACGCCGGTTTCGGCCGGGCGCTCGCCGAGGATTGGCTGAGGCATGTGCGGTGGGAAGTGGGCCGGCCCGAAACCCTCAGGCTCGACGCGCTCATGGAGACCTTGCGGAAGCTGGAGCTTGTGCCGGAGGAGGCGGATGTGGACCCGGTGTGGGTGGCGTAGCACCTCCCGCAGTGTCCTCCTTTTCTTCGCCAACCCACTGAGCCTCAGTCTGGTCGCAGGTCGCGGGGAAGCGGTACCTTCGCAGCCCTTCGGGAATGGACTACACCGCACATCCCACCGCCGTCATCGACGAGGGCTGCACCATCGGCAAGGGCACCCGCATCTGGCACTTCAGCCACATCATGCCCGGCTGCACGATCGGCGAGGGCTGCAACATCGGCCAGAACGTGGTGGTGAGCCCGGGGGTGACCTTGGGCCGGAACGTGAAGGTGCAGAACAACGTGAGCATCTACACCGGTGTGGAATGCGGCGACGACGTGTTCCTGGGCCCGTCGATGGTGTTCACCAACGTGATCAACCCGCGCAGCGCTGTGAACCGGCGCGACCAGTATGCGCGGACGCGCGTGGGCCGCGGCGCCAGCATCGGCGCCAACGCCACCATCGTGTGCGGCCACGACATCGGCGAGTTCGCCTTCATCGGCGCGGGTGCGGTGGTGACGAAGGAAGTGCCCGCTTACGCCCTGGTGGTGGGCAACCCTGCGCGCCGGACGGGCTGGATGAGCGAGTACGGCCACAAGTTGACCTTCGATGCCAACGGTGAGGCTGCCTGCCCCGAGAGCGGTCAGCGCTACAGGCTGGCGGAGGGCCGGGTAACGCGGACCTCGTGAGCAGAAAACCGGACGATCATCATGGCTTTGCCTCCTGAGCACAAGATCAAGTTCGCCGTTGTCGGCTGCGGCCACATCGGCAAGCGCCATGCCGAGATGGTGAGCCGCCACCCCGAGGGGGAGCTGGTGGCCCTGTGCGATAACCGCCCGGCCTCCGAGCTGGGGGTGGACCACCTGATGGTGCCCGTCTTCCAGGACCTGGACACCATGCTGAGGGAGGTGCCGGGCATCGACGTGGTGAACGTGTGCACACCCAACGGCCTGCATGCGCCCATGAGCCTGAAGGCGCTGGAGCACCGCAAGCATGTGGTGTGCGAGAAGCCCATGGCCCTCACCAAGGCCGACTGCGAGGCGGTGATCTACAAGGCCCTGCAGATGCACCGCACCGTGTTCGGCGTGATGCAGAACCGGTACAGTCCGCCCAGCCAGTGGCTCAAGCAGGTGGTGGACGAGGGCGTGCTCGGCGATATCCACCTGGTGCAGGTGAACTGCTACTGGAACCGCGACGAGCGCTATTACAAGCCCGGTGGCTGGAAGGGCACCGCCGAGCTCGACGGTGGCACGCTGTTCACCCAGTTCAGCCACTTCATCGACATCATGTACTGGCTGTTCGGCGACATCAACGACATCCAGGGCAAGTTCGCCGACTTCAACCACCAGGACCTCACGGCCTTCGAGGACAGCGGCCTGGTCACCTTCCGCTTCCGCAACGGCGGCATGGGCTGCCTCAACTACAGCACGGCCGTGTGGGACAAGAACCTGGAGAGCAGCATGACCATCATCGGCTCGAAGGGCAGCGTGAAGGTGGGCGGGCAGTACATGGACCAGGTGGAGCACTGCCACATCGAGGGCTACACCATGCCCCAACTGGCGCCCACCAACCCGGCCAACGACTACGGCCACTACAAGGGCAGCGCCAACAACCACGGTTACATCATCGACAACGTGGTGGACACCCTGAAGGGCAGGTCCACCCTCACGACCAACGCGCTGGAGGGCCTGAAGGTCGTGGAGATCATCGAACGCATTTACCAGAAGAGGGATGAGCAGCAGTCTGTATGACCGCCTCGTGCGGAAGGAGGCCAAGCTGGCCGTGATCGGCCTGGGCTATGTCGGTCTCCCCATCGCGCTGGCCTTCGCGCGCAAGCTGAAGGTCGTCGGCTTCGACATCAACGAGAAGCGCGTGGCCATGATGCGGCGCAACGAGGACCCCAGCAACGAGCTCGCGCCCGAGGAGTTCGAGGGCTGCGACATCCACTTCACCGCGGACCTCAACGACCTGAAGGACGTGGAGTTCTTCATCGTGGCGGTGCCCACGCCCATCGACGACCAGAACATCCCCGACCTGAAGCCCCTGCTGGGTGCCACCCGCACCGTGGGCCAGGTGCTGAAGAAGGGCGACCATGTGGTGTACGAGAGCACCGTGTACCCCGGCTGCACCGAGGAGGACTGCGTGCCCCTGCTGGAGAGCCTCAGCGGCCTCACGTTCGTCACCGACTTCAAGGTGGGCTACAGCCCCGAGCGCATCAACCCCGGCGACAAGGAGCACACACTGGAGCGCATCGTGAAGGTGACCAGCGGCTGTGACGCGGAAAGCGCCGAGACCGTTGCGAAGGTGTACGAGCTGGTGGTGAAGGCCGGTGTGCACCGTGCCGCCAGCATCAAGGTGGCCGAGGCCGCCAAGATCATCGAGAACACGCAGCGCGACGTGAACATCGCCCTCACCAACGAGCTC
>JBIJCH010000095.1:0-7266 GCA_044344815.1 Flavobacteriales bacterium
TTCAACAGCGCGTACCGCATCGGCGTGCGGCCCAACACCAGCCTGGCCGACTTCAGCGCGGTGTACCTCACCACCGACACCAGCTTCGTGGTGCCCGGCCTGCAGCCCGCCACCACCTACTACATCAGCACCGCCGCGGTGGATGCCAGCGGCGTGCCCAGCCCCTTCAGCCGCGAGTACGCCAAGGGCAACGATGCCGCCACGCCCGCCGCGCCCATCGACCCGTTGCCCTACGGGCTGGACTGCTGGGGCATCGGCCTGGCGGAGACCGCGCCGCGCCCCGCCGCCCAACTGCGCTGCATGCCCAACCCCACCGCTGGCCCGGCCACCTTCCTGCTGAACCTGCCGGCCCTCCCCGGCACGGCCCAGGCCTACCTGGAAGTGCTGGATGCACAGGGCCGCGCGGTGCAGCGCATGCCCCTGCAACTTCGGCCCGGCCCCTTCACCGTGGAGCACCAGCTGCGCGGCGCGCCGGGCCTGTACACCGTGCGCCTGGTGGTGGAGGGGCGGGCGCTGGCCGTGGAGCGTGTGGTGCTGGCTGAATAACGGTCACGCGACCGTGTTCGAACGAGGTTCACCCCTCCGCCCCGCCCACGCACACCACGATCTCGCCCTTGGGCTCCTTCGCCGTGAAATGCGCGAGCAGCTCGCCGAGGGTGCCGCGCGCGTGCTCCTCGAACAGCTTGCTGAGCTCGCGGCTCACGCAGGCGGGGCGCTCGGTGCCGAAGGTGGCGGCCAGGTCGGCCAGGGTGCGGGCGAGGCGGTGCGGGCTCTCGTAGAGGACGATGGTGCGCGGCTCCGTGCTCAGCTCCTTCAGCCGGGTCTGGCGCCCCTTCTTCACCGGAAGAAAACCCTCGAACACGAAGCGGTCGCAGGGCAGCGCGCTGGCCACCAGCGCCGGCACGAAGGCCGTGGGGCCGGGCAGGCATTCCACCGGCACGCCCGCGCGCACCGCGGCCCGCACCAGCAGGAAACCGGGATCGCTGATGGCGGGTGTGCCCGCATCGCTCACCAGCGCCAGGTGCTCGCCGCGTTGCATGCGCTCCACCAGCTGCTCCACCACGCGGTGCTCGTTGTGCGCATGGAAGCTCACGAAGGGCTTGCTGATGCCCAGGTGTTGCAGCAACCTTCCGCTCACGCGCGTATCCTCCGCCACCACCGCATCGCACTCGCGCAGCACGCGCACGGCCCGCAGGGTGATGTCCTCCAGGTTGCCGATGGGCGTGGGAACAAGGGTGAGCTTGCCGGGCATGGGGCGCGAAGGTTCTACCGCAAAGGCGCTGAGACGCAAAGGAACACGGTGCGGAGCGAATGGCCGCAGCGGGTAAGCAACACCCCCGAGCGCACAAGGAGACCCGCTGCCTGTTCGAGCTCTCTGCGTCTTTGCGCCTCTGCGGTCTACCTCACTTCAAAACCCCGACCAGCTCGATCAGGTTCAACGCCAGGTCGCCGAACTCGGTGAGCGGGAGCGTGGCCGGGATGTCGTTCACATCGTGGTAGGCGCTGATGCCGCCCATGGTGTAGATGAAGATGCCGGGGATGCCGCGCTTGGTGAAGGAGCAGTGGTCGCTGTTGCAGGCCGGGCCGCGCGGCTTCACCTGGGCCAGGCGCTGCCCCTTGGTGTTGATCGCCACCAGCTGGTCGAACACGGCCTTCTGCTCGGTGGCGTTCACCACGGTGATCCCCTCCTCGCCGGTGCCGTTGAGGTCGAGGTTGAGCACGAGCTTGATGGTGGAGAGGTCCATGGGGCGGTCCACCGCGAACCACTCGCTGCCCACGAGGCCGGCCTCCTCACCGGCGAAGGCCACGAACAGGATGTTCACCTTGGCGGGGTGCGCCTTGAACCACTCGGCCAGGGTGATGAGCATGGCCACCCCGCTGGCGTTGTCGTTGGCGCCGGGGAACACCACTTCGGGACCCATGTGGCCCAGGTGGTCGTAGTGCGCGGTGATCAGCAGCCAGTCCTTGCTCTTCCCCTTGGCGGGCGCCACGCCCCACACGTTGCGGGCCTGGTGGCCGCGCACGAAGGTGTTACGCACGCGCAGGGTGATCTGCCGTGCCGTGTCGGGCAGCAGCTCCGCGCGCACCTCCACCACGGCGTTCGGCAGTGCATGGCGCGCCACGCCCCAGGTGAGCTTGCCGGTGTTGCGGCGCAGCACGGGGCCATAGTTCACCACCTCGTCCTCGAGCCGCGCATAGAGGCGCAGGCTGTCGGCGTTGGTGGTGGGCGGGAAGTGCAGCACCGTGGCCATGCCGGTGATCGCACCCAGGGTTGTGCGGCGGCGTTCGGGCATGGTGAGGTCCGCGAGCGAGAGGTGCGCCACATCGAAGGTGCCTTCGGAGCGGCCGCTGGCGGGGTCCACGATGAAGTCGGTGCCCGGCAGGAGCGAGCGGCCATCCACCGCGAACCGCACGCTGTCGGGGAAGGTGTTCACATCGAAGGTGAACGGCTCGGCATGGGTGCCGTTGAGCGGCTGCAGCCCGATGCGCTTGAAGCGGGCCTCCAGCCAGTCGGCCGCGAGGCCGCTGCCGTTGAGCACGTAGCCGCGGCCGTGCATGGCGGGACCCGCCAGGGTGTCCACCAGGCCCTTGGCACGGGTGCGGAGCACGTTGGGGTCGGGCAGCTGGGCCAGGGCCGGCAGGGAGCCGAGCAGGAGCAGTGCGAACTGGAGCGGGGCGCGAAGGTTCAACATGGGTTGGAGCAATGAATGGCGGTCGGAGCGAAACGGATCCCTCATTTGAACCTGCGTTCCACCAGGTCCATGAATGAAGTGACAGTGTCGGGGTCGGGGCTCTTACGCAGCTTGGCGAGCACCTCGTTGTCCACGTAGCGCTTCGCCTCGTCGAAGGCCTTCGCCCCGTTGATATGCGTGATCGCCTGCTCGTACACCTCCTTCTGCCCGCTGAAGAGCTCGGCCAGGAACTGGAACTTCTGGCTCAACGTGATGGCCTTGCCCAGATCGGCGATGGGGGCGTGCTCGAGCTTCTCGGCGAGGGAGGGGGCTTTGGTGGCAGGGGCAGCGCCTTCGCTTGGAGCTTCGGCGTGCGAGGCAGGGGCAGCGCCTTCGCTTGGAGCTTCGGCGCGCGAGGCAGGGGCCATGCCTGCGCCTTTGGCTTCGGCAGGCGCGGCAGGCGCGCCGCCTACGCTGGGAGCTGCGGCGGGCGAGGCACCGCCTATGCTGGAAGCTCCGGCGGGCGAAGCACCATCGACTTTCACGATCTTCTCATTCTTCTCATTCCCCACATTCTTCTCATTCTCCACATTCCCCTCAGGATGCTCCTCGTGCTCGGCGATGGCATCGATCAGCGAGGTCTGGCGCGGGGTCTCCGGCGGACGGGTGTCGAGGCGGATGGAGGGCTGTGCGGGGGCTTCAGGGGCTTCGGCCTTGGGAGGCGGCGGCGCAGCCTTGGAGGCCATGGCGGCCCGTGCCTCGCGCACCTTGTGGCGCAGTACCACCAGGCGTTCGTAGAGCTCGCGCCCGTCCTCGGTGGCGCGCTCCAGGCCCTGGGCGCCCAAGCGGCCCTGTTCCATGTCGCGCAAGGCGCCGTTCAGCGCCGACACCAGTTCGGTGATGCGGGTGAAGCCTTTCTCAGTGGACATCCGGGCGGTGCAGGGGATCAAAGGTCCAACGCGAAGATGCCTATTTTCGTGCCGATCCGCAACGCACGCCCGACCTGCGCGGGACGCAGGCTCCCTCCCCTTCCGCATGTTCCTCGAGCAGACCGGTGACCGGCACCAGCGCAAGGGCTGGATCGAGGTGATCTGCGGCAGCATGTTCAGCGGCAAGACCGAGGAGCTGATCCGCCGGCTGCGCAGGGCCGAGTTCGCCCGGCAGAAGGTGGAGATCTTCAAGCCCGGCATCGACACCCGGTACGACGAGGCGAACGTGGTGAGCCACGAGGGCACCAGCATCCGCAGCACCCCCGTGCCCAACAGCAGCAACCTGCTCCTGCTCGCCGCCGACATCCAGGTGGTGGGCGTGGACGAGGCGCAGTTCTTCGACGAGGGCCTGCCCACCGTGTGCGCGCAGCTCGCCGACCAGGGCGTGCGCGTGATCGTGGCCGGCCTCGACATGGACTTCGCCGGGCGCCCCTTCGGCCCCATGCCGCACCTGATGGCCATGGCCGAGTACGTCACCAAGGTGCACGCCATCTGCATGCACTGCGGGGGCCTTGCCAGCTTCAGCCACCGCACCCACGCCAGCCAGGACCTGGTGCACCTGGGCGAGACCGACAGCTACGTGCCCTTGTGCCGCAGCTGCTTCGACACCGCCCGCGCCGCGCAGGAACAGGGCGCCGCCAGCCAGCCCCACGGCCGATGACGCCCCGTGGTCACCGCCTCGCCGACCTCGCCACCGCCGTGGGCGGCACCCTGCACGGCGACGGCCACACCCTCATCACCGACCTCAGCATCGACTCGCGCCAGGCGATCGGCGGCGAAGGCACCCTCTTCATCGCGCTGGAGGGCGAGCGCCACGACGGGCACCGCTACATCCCCGAGCTCATCGCGCGCGGGGTCCACTGCTTCCTGGTGCACAAGGACCACCTGCCACAGGGCGAAGGCATCCGCTGCATCGCCGTGAACGACACGCTCGACGCGCTCCAGTGCCTCTGCGCCTGGCACCGCGGCCACTTCCACGGGCCCGTGGTGGGCATCACCGGCAGCAACGGCAAGACGGTGGTGAAGGAGTGGCTCTTCCAGCTGCTGCGCGGCACCGCGCACATCGCCCGCAGCCCCGGCAGCTGGAACAGCCAGGTGGGCGTGCCCCTCAGCGTGTGGGAACTCGGCCCCGAGCACGACCTCGGCCTCTTCGAGGCGGGCATCAGCAGGCCCGGCGAGATGGAGAAGCTGCGCGCCATCATCCGCCCCACCATCGGTGTGTTCACCACCATCGGTCCGGCGCACGGGGAGAACTTCGGCAGCGACCGCGAAAAGGCCCTGGAGAAGGCCACGCTCTTCCGCGATGCGCGCAGCATCGTGTACTGCCGCGACCACACCGTGGTGCACGAGGCCCTGGTGGAACGCGGGCTCGACAAGAGCGCGCAGCTGCTTGACTGGTCGCGTGAACGCAGCGCCTTCGTGCATGTGCTCGGGGTCGGGCACGAGGGCACGCACACGCACGTGAACGCCATGCATGCCGGCCGCGCGCACCGCTACACCATCCCCTTCGCGGACAGCGCGTCGCTGGAGAACGCGCTCCATGCGATCACCCTGCTGCTCCACCTCGGCCACGCGCCCGAGTGGATCGCCGAACGCCTGCTGCAGCTCGCGCCCGTGGCCATGCGCCTGCAGATGCTCGAGGGCGTGCACGACAGCACCCTCATCAACGACGCGTACAGCAACGACCTCGCCTCGCTCACCGTGGCGCTCGACCACCTGGTGCGCATGAGCGCCGGGCGGCGGCGCGTGGTGGTGCTATCCGACATCCTGGAGAGCGGCGAGGCACCGGCCGCGCTGTACGACCGCGTGGGGCGCATGCTGAAGCAGGCCCAGGTGGAACAGGTGCTGGCCGTGGGGCCGGAGATCGCCGCGCACACCGATCGCCTCGGGGTGCCCGTGCGCACCTTCGCCGACACCGATGCCCTGCTGCGCAGCGATGCCGCCGAGGCGCTCGATGGCCACGTGGTGCTGATCAAGGGCGCGCGCGCCTTCGGGCTGGAACGCGTGGTGGAACGCTGGCAACAGCAGGTGCACGGCACGCAGTTGGAGATCGACCTCGATGCGTTGCGGCACAACCTCAACCACTACCGGTCGCTTCTCACACCCGGCACCCGCGTGATGGCCATGGTGAAGGCCTTCGGCTACGGCGGTGGCGCGCTGGAGCTGGCTCGGCTCTTCGCGCACGAGCGCGTGCACTACCTGGGCGTGGCGTACGCGGACGAAGGCATCGAGCTGCGGCAGAACGGCATCCACACGCCCGTGATGGTGATGAACCCCGAGCCGGTGCCCTTCGAAACGCTGCATCGCTTCCGGCTCGAGCCCGAGGTGTACGACCTGCGCACCCTGCGCGAGGCCATCGCGTTCGCGCAGCACGTGCCCGAGGCCCCGCCCGTGCACCTGAAGCTCGACACCGGCATGCACCGCCTGGGCTTCACCGCGCCCGACCTGCCGCACCTGCTGGAGCTGCTGAGCAGCGCGCGCGGCCTCACGGTGGGCTCCATCCTCTCCCACCTCGCCGCCAGCGAGGACCCGCAGCACGACGACTTCACCCGCGGGCAGATCGCGCGCTTCACCGCCTGGGCCACGGCCATCGAGGAGGTGCTCGGCTACAAGCCGCTCTGGCACATCGCCAACTCCGGCGGCATCACGCGCTTCCCCGAGGCGCACTTCGACATGGTGCGGATGGGCATCGGGCTGCACGGCATCGGCGTGGACGCATCCGAGACCGCGAAGCTGCGGCCCGCGGCAACCCTGCGCACCGTGATCGCCCAGGTGAAGGAGGTGGCGCCCGGCGACACCGTGGGCTACGGACGCCGCCACCGCGCCGTGGGCCCATTGCGCATCGCCACCCTGCCCATCGGCTACGCCGACGGTCTTTCACGCCGCCTGGGCAACGGCCACGGCCGTGTGTGGATCCATGGCCAGGAGGCGCGCTTCACCGGCAGCATCTGCATGGACATGGCCATGGTGGACGTGACCGGCATCACCTGCCGCGAGGGGGACGAGGCCATCGTGTTCGACGCGCAGCACCCGCTCACCGACTACGCCCGCGACCTCGGCACCATCCCCTACGAGGCGCTCACCAGCATCAGCCAGCGGGTGAAGCGGGTGTATGTGCATGGAGGATAGGGGCTGGGGCTTGCTCGGCGATGTGCTCTGCATGCTCCTTATTTTCACGCGTGTTCGAGACCTTCCTCGTTCAAGTTCACCGGCTTCGTTTCGTGATCCAGCACAATTGAGGCAGATGCGTGTGATGGTGTTTATCGGCCTTTGCTGGCTTGGCATTGTGGCAACTCGAGCACAATCCGATTGGGAGCAGCCGGGTATACCCTTCTCCGTTTTCGAAATGGGCAACATCGAAGTGGATACCATAGGCGACGTCATCTACTTCTGCGGAGAGTCCTCGTTAAATAATGACTTTGATGTCGGTGATGGCGCCATCGCCGCCTACACCAATGGGCAATGGGATACTTTGGGCGTTTTCCATGGCAGGCCACAGTGCATCATCCGCTGGCACGACACGCTCATTGTCTCAGGCTCATTCAACAACATCAACGGCGTGCCGATGGACCGCATCGCGGCCTACGCCAACGGCAGCTGGTCTA
>JBIJCH010000097.1:0-7254 GCA_044344815.1 Flavobacteriales bacterium
TACGAGAAGTACGAGGCCGAGGGCAAGGGCCGCAAGACCATCAAGGCCCAGGACCTCTGGTTCCACGTGCTGGAGAGCCAGATCGAGACCGGCACGCCCTACATGCTCTTCAAGGACGCGGCCAACCGCAAGAGCAACCAGCAGAACCTGGGCACCATCAAGAGCTCGAACCTCTGCACCGAGATCATCGAGTACACCGCCCCCGATGAGGTGGCCGTGTGCAACCTGGGCTCCATCGCGCTGCCCAAGTTCGTGGACAAGGGCCGCTTCGACCACGAGAAGCTGTTCCAGGTGACCTACCAGCTCACCCGGAACCTGAACCGCGTGATCGACCAGAACTTCTACCCGATCCCCGAGGCGCGCCGCAGCAACATGCGCCACCGCCCCATCGGCCTCGGCGTGCAGGGCCTGGCCGACGCCTTCATCCTCATGCGCCACCCCTTCGACAGCGTGGAGGCCAAGGTGCTCAACCGCGAGATCCACGAAACGATCTACTACGCGGCCATGACCGCCAGCAAGGACCTGGCGAAGGAGGAGGGCCCGTACGAGACCTACGAGGGCAGCCCCATCAGCAAGGGCATCTTCCAGTTCGACATGTGGGGCGTGAAGCCGAGCGACCGCTGGGAGTGGGACGTGCTGCGCGCCGAGATCAAGCAGCACGGCGTGCGCAACAGCCTGCTCGTGGCCCCCATGCCCACCGCCAGCACCGCGCAGATCCTGGGCAACAACGAGTGCTTCGAGCCCTACACCAGCAACCTGTACACCCGCCGTGTGCTCAGCGGTGAGTTCATCGTGGTGAACAAGTACCTGCTGCGCGACCTGGTGAAGCTGGGCCTGTGGAGCGACGAGCTCAAGGCCAAGATCATCGCGGGCAATGGCAGCGTGCAGCATATCCCCGAGATCCCGCAGAACCTGAAGGACCTGTACAAGACGGCCTGGGAGATCAGCCAGAAGACCATCGTGGACATGGCCGCGGACAGGGGCGCCTTCATCTGCCAGAGCCAGAGCCTCAACATCTTCATGGAGAACGCCAACTTCGGCAAGCTCACCAGCCTCCACTTCCACGCCTGGAAGAGCGGCCTGAAGACCGGAATGTACTACCTGCGCACCAAGGCCGCCACCGACGCCATCAAGTTCACCCTCGACAAGAGCAAGCTGGCCCAACCGGCCGCCGCCGAGGCGAAGGTGTCCGCTGGCAATGGCATGCCCGCTGGTACCACCGTGATGATGGACCCCGTGGTGAGCGGACCCACCACCGCAGGGCCGGTGTCCAATGACCTCGCCGCCCAACGCGCCAACACGATCACCGCCAAGGCCATGACCGCCGAGGAGCGCGCCGCCGCCGAGATCGCCTGCAGCCTCGACAACCCGGACGGGTGCGAGATGTGCAGCGGGTAGGACCGGATCACTGAGCAAAAGGCGCAGGGCTCACGGAAGTGGGCCCTGTGTTTTCAATATGATATTCACCTCCCGCAGGCTCTCCGCCTCGAGACCCTGCACAATCAGGAGCATTCACGGTGCCGCCTTGGAACGGTCATCGTCACGCCGCTTCAGATATTCGTGCCGGCTGGCGCTCTGTTCGGCCGACTTGCCTTACCTATCCCACCCATGCTCTTCGGCCCCGACCAGATACTCCGCTGCCCGCATTGCGCCGCGTTGATGCGCAGGCGAACGATCAGGAGCTTTGGTTTCGGTACCGGCTTCGAGAAGCGGTGGTCCGATGGCTACACCAACGCGTTCCCTGAGGATCCCGAATGGGCAGCATGCCCGGGTTGCGCGGCGACGCTGTATGTGCCGGAGCTGGAGGTTGTGGGACGTGGCATGGACGACCACTATAGCCTCACTGGCGAACAGCGGAGGGAACAGGAGCTGGAGAACATCCGCGCTCGGTTGAGCGATGACTCGCTGTTGACGCGCTGGCGCCGGTGGCGGGGCAAGGAGCCCAGCCTGGAGCAGTTGCGTGCGCGCGAGGCTGAGCTGATCGCCGAAGTCATCCCGCCGGAGCCGCCCGAGATCCCCGGTGCCGATGACCTGCCGCTCGTCCGCGGACTGGGCGTCGAGGCCATGGCCAGGCTACTGGAGGCCAATGCCGGGACCATGGACCCGGAGACGGAGGTGGAACTCCGGATCCAGTTGTGGCACACGCTGAACCACCCTATGCGCTCGAACCCGGAGGAGAAACATGCGCTCAAGGAATTGCACCTCGCGAACCTCACGCGGCTTACGGAGCTGATGCGGGACGAGCAACCGCATGCGATCCAGGTGGCGATCTTGATGGAACTCGGCTGTTTCGAGGAGGCCGCGGACCTCCTGGTGAGGATCCCCGTGAACGAGGCCACGAACGCCCGTCGGGCGAAGTACCAGCAGGCCATCGCCCAGCGGATTGACCGAGTGTTCGTGCTGTAGACGGGCTGGCATCCTCCATCGGCGCGAGCGTCCATGCTCGTACCAAGAACGTGCTGGCAACGCATAAGCACACGAGCGTGAACGCTCGCGTGAAGGTGGGGGGGCGCAGCCCTCAATGCAACGGGATCCCTGTCACCACGCTGTCTCCGTTGGCGCTGGCTACGACCTTGCACGCCACCATCGTACCACCAGGGCAGGTGTTACAGTGCACCGACGCTCCAGCCATCTCGCGTCCGAAGCCGACCTGCTCCTGCCGGGCGTGAGAGTGCACGGCCCCATAGAGCGCACAGGTGCGCTGGTAGCTGTCGCGGTCGAAGATGTCGAGCTTCAGGGACGCCGCACGCCGGGCCAGGGTGGCAATCGGCTTTTTCGAGGTGAAAGCGGATGGGCCGGCAGCACGGGGACCGTTCGCACACGCAGCGAGGGTGATGACCAGGAGCGAGGCCTCCCCCGCCGCCGCCGCCTAGGGAGCCTGCGCCGCCGGACAAGGACTGGCCTAGGGTGGTGGCGCTGCAGGCGAGCCCGAGGAGGAGGTGGTGGAGGCGCATGGCCTGGGGCGCCGCCAACATCGGGCCAAAGAAGGCGGGCGATCCGCGGAGGCCTTCGCTTCTTTGCGGCATGGCCATGCGCGGCTCCGCGCCCATGCAAGGGCACCTGAAAGCGTTCATCGCGACCCTGTTCTGGGGCTGCTCCTTCATCGCCATGCGCCATGCGCTCGACCACGCCACGCCCCATGCGGTGGTGTGGATGCGCAACCTGGTGGGCGCGGCCTTCCTGTACGGTCTGCTCCGCTGGCGCGGCGATGCCCTGCTCCCCGCTCGTGCGGACCGCTGGCGTGTGCTGGTGCTCGGCCTCATCTTCGGGATGCACCTGTGGATACAGGCGGTGGCCCTGGGCACCACCACCACCATGCGCGCGGGCTGGATCATCGCCTTCGTGCCCGTGGTGGTGGCCGTGGGTGGGTGGCTGTTCCAAGGACGGGGGCTCAAGGCGCTGGGATGGCTCGGCATCGGCATCGCCTCCACCGGAGTGATGGTGCTCACGGCCGTGCGACCAACGGAACTGGCCGCAGCGGCGCCCGGCGACCTGCTCATGCTCGCCAGCACGGTGACCTGGGCCGCTTACACGCTGCTGGGCCGCTCCCCCGCGCAACGCAGCGGTGCCTTGCGCACCACGGCCGGCGCGCTGATGGTGTCGGCCGTGCTGAACCTGGCCACAGGCCTCGGTGGACCGGTGTGGACCGCGCCTCCCGATGCGGTTGCGTGGACGGCGCTGCTCTTCCTGGGCCTGGGCGCCAGCGGCCTCGCCCTCTGGCTGTTCACAGATGCCGCGGCCGAGCTGGGGGCCGAGCGCGCCTCCGCCTTCCAGTACGGCCAGCCGTTCATCACCATGCTGGCGGCCTGGGCCATGCTGCGCGAGCCCTTGTCGAACGACCTGCTGGTGGCAGGTCCGCTGGTGCTTGCGGGCGTGTGGCTCGTGCAGCGCAACGGGCGAACCGCTCCCGGTGCGATGCGCTCCTGACGATCGACAGTTCGTGGGATCGCAAGGGGCCTTAGCTTGTGGGAAATACAACCTCCCATGCCAGCGAAGAAGACCGCCAAGAAGAAGCACGCAGCGAAGAAGGCCGCCGCCAAGGCTGGCAAGACCGAGGGCATCGGCCGCAGCGCCATCACCGGACGGTTCATGAGCGTGAGCGCGGCCAAGGGGCACAAGAAGACCGCCATCGTGGAGGGTGCGGGCCGCAAGCGGGGATGACCGGGCGGCCGCCCCGTGCGACCTTTGCATCACGTGTGAACCACCCGACGCCGCCATGACAGACCGGTTCGAGACGCCCCTGGCGATCCTGCAGCGTGTGACGCCGCGGCGCGTGGAGATCCGCTTCAAGCCGGCGGTGACCATCCATGTGGCTGGCCTTGTAGCCATTTTCCAGGAGCGCAAGCGCATGCAGGGCAACGACCCCGTGAGCCTGCTCGTGGTGATACCCCCTGATGCGGAAAGGGAGATCGCCGTGCCCGGCATCGACCAGTTCGCGCGAAACGATGGGGCGTAAGGCCTGATCGCCACGGCCACCGTGGCCGGTCCGGTGAACACCCGCTGGGGAAATCCCTGCGGGAAGCAGGCGAAGAACAGGTTGGTGAGCATCTCATTGATGCTGCTGACGGCCGAGGCCAGGGCCTGGCTGGCCATCCAGGAGCGTGGAGCCGGGCCCATCAAGGAGGCATGACCTTGCTCATGCCGCGTTCGTTTTCTTCGGCAGGGCCTCCCGTTCCGTCGGGCGCTTGACAGTTCCGTGACCGACCCCCTTGGGCATCGGGGGAATTTCGCGGTGCTGTCCATGGACCTCTCGCGGCTCCACATCCTCGCCCTCACCCACCAGCGCCTGCCGCTGGAGGCCATCGGGCGGTTCCACCTGCCGGAGGGGACCCTGGGGTCCACCGGCCGGCGCCTTGCCGATACCGGGCTGGTCGAGGAGTGCTTCTTCATCACCACCTGCAATCGCGCCGAGCTCATCCTCATCGCGCCGACCGACGGCGTGTGCATCGAGTCGTTGCTGCAGCAATGGCGTCCCGAGCTTGATGCGGCCGATCACGACCTCGCGCTGCGTACCGCGGTGCTGCATAGCGGCGCGGACGCTGTGCGCCACCTGATCAGCGTGGCCTCCAGCCTGGAGAGCCTGGTGATCGGAGAGCGCGAGATCCTCGCCCAGGTGCGTGAACAGTACGAGCGGGCACGGCTCGCAGGCCTCACCGGCGACGGG
This sequence comes from Flavobacteriales bacterium, assembly GCA_044344815.1. Classification (GTDB taxonomy): domain Bacteria; phylum Bacteroidota; class Bacteroidia; order Flavobacteriales_F; family PHOS-HE28; genus PHOS-HE28. The sequence goes on from JBIJCH010000097.1 coordinate 5,165, forward strand.
CTCCGCCTGCTGATGAAGCAGGTGGTGGCCAGCGCCAAGCGTGTGTACACCGAAACGGGCATCGCGAACCGCCCCGTGAGCGTGGTGAGCCTCGCCTACCGCGCCCTCCGCGACCATGGCGTGCGCAAGGACGCCCGCTTCCTCATCATCGGTGCGGGCAAGACCTGCGCCGACATGTGCCTCTACCTCGCCAAGCACGGGTACAAGGACCTGCACATCTTCAACCGCACCCTGTCCAAGGTCGAGGCGCTCGTGGCGCAGGTGGGCGGCGAGGCCTATCCGCTCGACACGCTCACTGCGTTCGGCGAGGGCTTCGACGTGATCGTCAGCGGCATCGGGCGGGGCACGCCCATCGTGGACGCCCCCTTGTTCGATGCGCTGCGTGCCGCCGACCCGCGCCCGCAGGCGCTGCGTGCGGCCCTTCCCATTATGGTTGACCTGGCCCTGCCACACGACATCGACAAGGAGTGCATGGGCGGCACGCCGGCCCACCTCATCCGCATCGAGGACCTGCAGCAGCAGGCGGAGACCAACCGCGCCGCACGCCACCAGGAGCTGGGCGCCTGCCTGTCCATCGTGGACGAGGGCGTCGCCGAGTTCGAGCTGATGGCCCGGGAGCGCGGCGTGGAGCGCGCCATGGCGCACGTACCAGAGACGGTGAAGGCCCTGCGCGACCGCGCCGTGAACGAGGTGTTCGCCGCCGAGATCGCCCGCCTGGACCCCGAAGCCCGCGCCGTGCTGGACAAGGTGCTGGACCACCTCGAACGCAAGTACATCAGCGTGCCCATGAAGCTCGCCAAGCAGGTGATCCTCGATGAGCACCAGCGCGTGGCCGAGGCACTGCGCCCATGAGCTCCCCGCGTCCGCTCGTCATCGGCACCCGCGGCAGCGACCTCGCCCTGTGGCAGGCCCGGCACATCGCCGACCGCCTCGCCGCCATCGGCCAGCCCACCGAGGTGCGCATCATCAGGACCAGCGGCGACCGCATCCAGGACATCGGCTTCGACAAGATGGAGGGCAAGGGCTTCTTCACCAAGGAGCTCGAGGCCGAACTGCTGACCGGCACCATCGATCTGGCCGTGCACAGCTGCAAGGACCTGGAGACGAATGAGCCGCCGGGCCTGGCCATCGTGGCCTATCCCCAGCGCGCATCGTGCCACGAGCTGCTGCTGCTGCGCCGCGAGGCCATGGACCACCGCCTTCCGCTCGAGGTGCGGCTGAACGGTGCTGTGGGAACCTCCTCCGCTCGGCGCAAGGCGCAGCTGAAGGCCCTGCGCCCCGATGTGCGCATCCTCGACCTGCGGGGCAACGTGCCCACCCGCGTGGACAAGCTGCGCAGCGGGCAGTACGACGCGATCCTGCTGGCGAAGGCAGGGCTCGACCGCCTCGGGCTCGACCTCTCCGACCTGTATGTGATGGACCTGGACCCGCGTGTGTTCGTGCCGGCCCCCGCGCAGGGCGTGCTGGCCGTGCAGACGCGTGCAGGTGACACGGCCGTGCGCCACGTGATCGAACGCCTGAACGATGCGGACGCCGAGGCCACGGCCGTGGTGGAGCGCAAGGTGCTCAACGCGTTCCATGGCGGCTGCCAGGTGCCCCTCGGCGTGCATGTGCGCCGCGAGGCCGACCGCTACACGCTGTGGGCCAGCGGCACGCGTGCCTGGACGGAGATGCCGCGCCGCGTGCACCTGAGCGGTGATGACCCCGGCGCCCTCGTGCGTGCGGCCGTTGAACGCCTCAACATGGCGCCGCGACCGTTGCGGGTGGTCATCACCCGCGCGCATGACGACGGGTCGCTGTTGAACCGCACGCTTGCGGGCCATGGTCTCACCTTGGAAGGCGTGGAGCTGCTCGCGCCCGAGCTGCTGCCCATCACCGCGGTGCCCGACCACGACCGCATCTTCTTCACCTCGCGCAATGCCGTGCGCAGCTTCGTGCAGGCCGGTGGTGGTCTCACGTCCGCGCCCTGCGATGCCATCGGTCCCGGCACCGCCGAGGAGCTGCGCAAGCACGGGGCGGAGGCCGTGTTCATCGGCGACGGCCCGGACACGCCCACGATCGCGCGGGCCTATGCCGAAAGGTTCGGCCAC
>JBIJCH010000230.1:0-4564 GCA_044344815.1 Flavobacteriales bacterium
GCGCAGCTCGGCCTCGGCCAGCTTCACGTAGAGGTCCTTGTCGTGCGCCTTCTCGATGCGCTCCAGGTCGTGCTCATACTCGGCGAGGAGCCTGGCGGTGATGCGGGCATAGGGGTACACCTTCACCACGTTGCGGGTGAGCTTGTCGTGCTTGTCCTGCCTGCGGCGCGCCTTGGCGCTCATCACACCCGGCACCGTATGGTCCGGCAGCAGGATCAGCGGCACCGTGTCCGTCCCCTCCACCAGCACGGGCACCACAAGGGGCCCCTGGGCCACGGCGTTCGCCAGGGAACAGGTCCCAAGGAGACCCAGGAACAACGTGCGGATCGGGCGCATGGACGGCCGGCCTTGCGGAAAGGTACAACGCAAGGCGGGGGCCTTTCGTCCTTTTCTACTGATTCACCGGCGCTTGAGTTTCCAGGCGGAGAGCCCGGAGGACGCCTCCACGGCCTGTGCCGGGGGCCGGTGCGAGCGCTCGGCGAAGAGGTGGGCGGCCACCAGGGCCGCAGCCTCCTGTCCCTCGCGATCGCTCCCCTGCAGCAGCTCCGGCCGGAAATGGTCGCGTACGAAGTGGGTGTCGTAGTCGCCCTTGCGGAAGGCCTCGTGGCCCATGGTGAAGCGGCAGAACGGCAGGGTGGTCTCCACCCCGGCGATGGCGTAGTCGTCGATGGCGCGCTCCATGCGGCTGATGGCCTCCTCGCGGGTGGCCCCATGGGTGATCAGCTTGGCGATCATGGGGTCGTAGTGGATGGGAATGGTCATCCCCTCCTCGAAGCCGTCGTCCACACGCACACCGGGTCCCTGCGGGGGGCGGTAAGTGGTGAGCGTGCCGATGTCGGGCAGGAAGTTGTTGGCCGGGTCCTCGGCGTACACCCGTATCTCGATGGCGTGGCCGTTGATCTTCAGCTCCTCCTGCGTGAAGGGCAGCTTCTCCCCTTCCGCAACGCGGATCTGCAGCTTCACCAGATCGAGCCCGGTGATCATCTCCGTGACGGGATGCTCCACCTGCAGGCGGGTGTTCATCTCCATGAAGTAGAAGTTGCGCTGCTCATCGAGCAGGAACTCCACCGTGCCGGCGCCCACGTAATCCACACTCCTGGCCACGTTCACCGCGGCCTCGCCCATCCTCTTCCGCAGCTCCGGCGTGAGCACGGCGCTGGGGGCCTCCTCCACCACCTTCTGGTGGCGGCGTTGCACGCTGCATTCCCGTTCGAACAGGTAGCACACGTTGCCGTGGGTATCGGCCATCACCTGCACTTCGATGTGGCGCGGGCCGGCCACGTACTTCTCGATGAACACGCTGCCGTCGCCGAAGGCGTTCCGCGCCTCGCTGATCGCGCGCTCCAGGCTCTCCTTCAGCTCGGGCTCGGCGTTCACCACGCGCATGCCCTTGCCACCGCCACCGGCCGCCGCCTTGATCAGGATCGGGAAGGTGATGGTCTTCGCCACCTTCATGGCCTCCTCCAAGCCGCTCACGGCGCCCTCGGTGCCGGGCACCAGGGGCACGCCGAAGGCCTTCACCGCCTCCTTGGCGGCGAGCTTGTCGCCCATCACCTTCATGGCGTGGGGCGTGGGGCCTACGAAGATCACGCCGGCCTTCTCCAGCGCCTGGGCGAAGGCCCCGTTCTCGCTAAGAAAGCCGTAGCCGGGGTGCACGGCGTCGACCTTGAGGTCCTTGCAGACCTGCACGAGCTTGTCGATGACCAGGTAGCTCTCCTTGCTGGGCGCGGGTCCGATGCAGACGGCCTCGTCGGCGAAGCGCACGAAGGGCGCATGGCGGTCGGCCTCGGAGTAAACGGCCACGGTGGAAATGCCCATCTCGCGGGCGCTGCGCATCACGCGGAGCGCGATCTCGCCACGGTTGGCGACGAGCAGCTTCTGGATCTTCTTCTTGGTCATTTGCGGTAGACGTCCTTTCGATCACCCACGCTCTCCACCCGCACGAAACAGGCGGTCTTGTATGGTGTACAGGATCCGGTACGAACCTACGCGGATACGCCATGCGTCAGTGGTCCCGGTGAGTTTCCGGCAACCGGCCGGTCGGGGATCGATGCCGAGCGCCTTGATCGCGCGGAACAGCCTGGTCCGAAGCGGCTCGGGCACCTTCCAAAGCTCACGGTCGGCGCTGCGGGACAGTTCAACGGCGTAGCTCACTTCGCCTTGGACTTCTTCAGCCGGCGCTCGAAATCCGCCAATGGTACCGAGGGCTCCTTCTTCCTGGCCTCGATCAGGATCGCGTCCAGATAGTCCTCCACGGCCTCCCTGTCCTTCTCGATCAGGTCCACATCGATCTGCACGTATCGTTTCCGGCTCTTCTCGTCTCGGATGATGGTCAGGCCCTTCATGGCGTTCGGGTGGGTACACAAATGTACAGGCCGCATGGAACGCGGCATGCGGTTCTGGCCTGATGTTTGGCACCTTCGGGGCATGCGCGCCTGCCTGCTCCTCGTCCTGCTGCTGCTTGCCGGACCAGCCCTCCACGCCCAAGGCCGGGTACGGACCATCGAGACCGACAGCGGCCGTGTGGTGCTGCACTTCTTCATCACAGGCCAGCTGAGCACCCAGGAGTGGACGGACAAGGACGGTCGCTTCGGGCGCAGCCGGGCCTTCAAGCGCGACGGTACGGTGATCGCGGACCACCACACGCGCCGGATCGCCGGGCATGCCTCGGTGCACTTCGAGTACCACCCGAACGGCGCAGTGAGCAAGGCCGAGTTCAGCGACGCGCCCGACGCCGGGATCCAGTGGTACCGCAGCGTGGCCACCTTCGACGACCAGGGCAACCGCACGGGCTTCACCGAGGAGAGCAACGAGCTGCTGGAACGGACCTTCACGCAGCCCATCGAGCCCCTCGCCCCCACGGAGGCTCCGGTGCGGAAGCCGGAGGTGGCCATCTGCCAGAAGCTCTTCGTGAACGAAGTCTTCCTGGTGAACACCACGCGGCAGGCGGGCAAGGCCACCGTGAAGGCCCTGCGCCCCTCCCCCGTCCTGCGCGACAGCGAGCACACCCTGGCCCCCGGCGACACCGTGCGGCTGGGCAACTACAGCGTGGGCGAGCGTTGCGCGGCGCCGGATACGGAACTCACCGTGGAGGTGCGCCGCGCACTGCGCAACCGCCGGAAACCCGCTGCCCCGGGCGTCCTGCGCACGGACAACGCGCCGGTGGACGAAACCACGCAACGCTGGTACCTTGTCGTCCACCGATGGGCCCCGGGGCGTTCAACACCCAAGCCTGGCACCCGATGACCACGGCCATCCCTGATCGCCCGACGAAGGGTGCACGGCGCATGCTGTTGCTCCTGGGCCTGCTCGTCACGGCCATGCATGCCCCCGCCCAGGTGGACCTGCGCTTCACCAACCGCACCGGTCACCGCATCGAAGCCCTGACCTTTGCCGGCATCGTGTTGGGCGACCTTGCCCCGGACAGCACGCGGGCACTGGCCATGGACGAGGTGCTGCTCTGCGGCGAACGCCCATGCATGCAGCCCACCGGCCTGATCGCGGGTCTCCGCATGGACCCGGAAGCACCCGGTTGGTGCGGCACGAAGTCGCGCCGCCTGCACGAAGGCCGTCTGGAGCTGTGCATCCACCTCACGGAGGAATTCCACAGGGGCCGGGAACTGCGGTTGGCGCCATGCGCAACGCGCGACCGGCAACCCCGGTGACCGCGTGGTCCCGGCAAGGGTGTTTCACCGGATGTTGAATAGCTTGGCGCTGAACGCCCGCCGCCATGCGCCACCTGCTCCTCCCCCTTGCCCTCTGCGCCACCACCCTTCACGCCCAGCAGGCCACGGTGGCCTCCGGCGGCGACGCGACCGGGACCGGCGGCAGCGCCAGCTACAGCGTGGGCCAGCCCGCCTACACCACGCTCAGCGCGGCCGGCGGTTCGGTGGCGCAGGGCGTGCAGCAGCCCTACGAGATCAGTGTGAGCACGGGCATGGACGAGGACGCGAGCGCGTTCTTCCTCACCGCCGCACCCAACCCCGCCACCGATCTGCTGGAACTGGCCACGGCCGGCCCCCTGCCCGTGCGGACGCGCTACCACCTGCGCAACACCGCAGGCCAGCTGCTCGCCACAGCGCCCATCACCAGTGAGCGCACGCGGATCGCCATGAACGGCCTCGCACCCGGCATCTACCTGCTGGATGTCAGCAGCCCCGACGGACCGCTCCGCACCTTCCGCATCGTGAAACACTGAACGCCTCCACCAACTTCCCATGAACAGGTCCCTCCTCCTCCCCGCGCTCCTGCTGGCCACCGCCCTCAGCGCCCAGGCCCCGCAGCGGCTCAGCTACCAGGCCGTGGTGCGCAACACCGCCGATGCGCTCGTGACCAATGCCCCGGTGGGCATGCGCATCAGCATCCTGCAAGGCAGCGCCAACGGTCCTGCGGTGTACGTGGAGACCCACAGCGGCACCACCAACGACAACGGGCTGCTCACCCTGGAGGTGGGCGGTGGCACCGTGGTGAGCGGCAACTTCAGCACCATCAACTGGGGCGGCAGCAGCCATTGGATGCGCACCGAGGCCGACCCCAATGGCGGCACCAACTACACGATCAGTGG
>JBIJCH010000405.1:0-2651 GCA_044344815.1 Flavobacteriales bacterium
GCTCAGCGTGCCCTACGCCCTGCACGCGGCCACGGCGGGCGGTGGGGGCGGCAGCTTCACGGCGGGCACGGGCCTCAACTGGAGCGGCAACACCTTGAACGCGCTCACCACCGCGCCGCTGTGGAACGCGAATGCCCTGCAGAACGTCCCGGTGAGCGGCGCCACGCCAGGGCTGAACAACGTGCTGCTCTTCAATGGCACGGCGTGGGTGCCCGGCACGGTGGGCGGCGGAGGCGGCAGCACCATCGACTGCAACACCAGCTTCAACACCAACCACACCGTGCGCGGCACGGGCAGCGGCGGCTGGGAGTGCACCGATGCGGTTTGGATCACCAGCACGGACCGGGTGGGCATCGGGACCACCTCGCCCAGCAGCAGCTTCGACCTCACCGTGGGCAGCGGCGGCTTCCTGGCGGAGGGCAGCACCACCACCAGCAACATCGCCGGTCGGCTGCGCGTGGGCGGCACCACCAGCACCACCTACGACCTGCAGGTGGACGGACAGGCCTACCTCACCGGCGGCCTGCGCGTGGGCACCACCAGCACGCCCAACACCGGCGGCATCCTGGCCAACAGCGACATCGAGACCAACACGCGCTTTGTGCAGGGCAGCAGCACCAGCGGCACAGGCACGGTGATGGTGCGCACCAGCAGCGGCGAACTGCGCCCGCAGAGCAGCACCCTGCGCGTGAAGACCAACGTGGCCCCCCTGCGCGTGGACAAGGACCGGCTCTTCCGACTGCGGCCCGTGGAATACGACCTGAAGCCCGCACTGGGCGGCGGCCATGAAGTGGGCCTCATCGCCGAGGAGGTGGAGCAGGTGCTGCCCCAGTTGGTGGTGTACGGTCCGGCGCGCACGTGGACGGACGACAGCGGCATACCCGCCACCGATGCCCAGGGGCGCGAACTGGTGGACCACACGCGCACCGAGGCCTACAGCGTGCACTACGACAGGCTGGCCGTGCTGCTGCTGCAGGTGGTGAAGGAGCAGGAGCAGCGCATCGCGGAGCTGGAGCGACGGCTGGCGGCGCTGGGGAAGTGAGGCCACCGGGCGGGAACCACCGGTGCAGTGCGGCCGCGCTGGCAGGCGTGTAGCCCCCCACCAGGGCAGGCAACGTGTGATCGGCCGTTCATGTACGGGTGGCCACGGCGACGACGCGGGCGTCGGCGATGCCCGATCTTTGCGGCGGACGTCCCAACACGAACGACCATGAAAAAAGCGGTGATCGTTGCATTCGATGGCTTCACGGACATCGATGTGTTCCTGGCCTGGGACCTGTTGAACCGGGTGAAGCACCGGGACCAGGCCTTCCAGGTGATGATCGTGGGCACGGCACCCATGCACCGCTCCGTGTGCGGCATCGAGCTGCGTACGCACGCGCTGGTGGAAGCGTGCCACGATGCGGACCTGGTGCTCTTCAGCAGTGGCCCGGGCACCCGTGCGCTGATGAAGGATGGGGCCTACCTGCGCCGTCTGCAGCTGGATCCCGCGCGGCAGATCCTCTGCTCGATGTGCTCCGGCGCATTGATCCTGGCGGCCCTGGGCCACCTGAAGGGGCTCTCGGCCACCACCTACCCCACCGCCGTGGAGGCCTTGAGGGGCTTCGGGGTGGACGTGCGCGAGGACACGCACCTGGTGACCCACGGCAACATCGGCACCGCAGCCGGCTGCCTCGCTGCGGTCGACCTGATGGGATGGGCCATTGAGAAGCTTTACAACAAGCAGGTGCGTGAGGACGTGATCGCCTCGGTGCTGCCCGTGGGCCAGGGACAGGCGTGCATCTATTGAGGGATACGCGGTCGGCTTACCTTGGAGGCAACACCCAAGGTCATCAACATGAGGACCGTTCAACGCTTTTCTTCCTGCGAGGACCTGAAGGCTGCTGAAGGCCCTGTGGCATCCATGGCCACCGTGTTGAAGCGCCATTGTGCCTTCGCGCGCCTGATCGCGGACCTGCGTGATCGGTTCGTGCGGGAGGCGCATGCTAGCGTAAGTGACATGGCTGGGGCACTGCAGAAGAACCTCCCGGCCGTGCAGTGCGAAAGGTGTTTCCAGACACCGTAGACCATGCGCACCCGCCTCACCGACCTGCTCCACCTGGAGCACCCGCTGATCATGGCACCTATGTTCCTGGTGAGCAACGTGGCCATGGTGAAGGAGGGCATGCGCTGCGGCGTGGCGGGCTGCATCCCCGCGTTGAACTACCGCACACTGGACGAGCTGCGCGCGGCCTGCCGGGAGTTGAAGGCCGCCAAGGCGGAGTGCGGCAAGGGGGCCTACGGGTTCAACCTGATCGTGAACAAGAGCAACCCCAAGGCCGCCGGTCAGCTGAAGGTGCTCTGCGAGGAGGGCTGCGACTTCATCATCACCTCCCTGGGCAGTCCGGAGGCCACGATCAACGCGGCGCATCAGGTGGGCATCAAGGTCTTCTGCGATGTCACCGATCTGCGTTTTGCGCAGAAGGTGGAGGCCCTGGGCGCAGATGCCGTGATCGCCGTGAACAATGAAGCGGGCGGGCATCGTGGCGCGCTTTCACCCAGGGAGCTGATCGATCTGCTGAAGAAGCATTGCACCATCCCGGTGATCTCCGCCGGTGGCGTGGGCAACAAGGCCGAGATGGACCAGATGCTGGCCTACGGCGCCGAAGGCG
>JBIJCH010000098.1:0-7179 GCA_044344815.1 Flavobacteriales bacterium
CGTCGAACGCGCGCACGGCAATGCGGGGATCCGTTACGGCATCCATCCCTCGTACCGTTCGAGCGAGGATGAGCGCGCGCATTCCCGGGAGGTCCTTGCGTTCGAGATGGACCTCCAGGTTCCGCGGGTGGCCAGTCGGCAGCATTTTCTGCGTTGGAAGCTCCCGGACACCTTGCGCCATGTGGCCCGCATGAAGTTCGAGGAGGAGCACAGCCTGGGCTTCACCGACCGCTGCGGCTTCCGGGTGGCCACCTGCACACCCTTCCCCTGGTACGACCTGGAGCGCGAGGAAGAGACCCGGTTGGAGCTATGGCCCTTCCAGGCGATGGACAGCGCGCTCATCGAGCGCATGGGCCAGGGCCCCGATGGGGTGGAGCGCGCGATGAACGGCATGAGCGATGCGGTGCGTGCGGTGAACGGCACGTTCGTGAGCGTGTGGCACGACCGTTACCTCAGCGGGCATCGGGAATTCGCGCCATGGCCGGCGGTCTTTGAACGGGTGGTGAAGCACGCGAAGGCATGATCCGGCACCTTCGGCACAACGAGATCGACAAGGCGGCGTGGGACGCGCGGCTGGAGCGGTGCCCCGTGCGCTGGTGGTACGGGCGCAGCTGGGTGCTCGACGCCGCATGCCCCGGATGGGAGGCGCTGGTGGACGAGGGTTCCGGTGCGCAGATGGCGCTGCCCTGGCGAAGCCGGCTCGGTGTCCGCTACCTGTACCAGCCCTTCCTGCTGCAGCGCATCGGCGTGTTCGGGGGTGAGCCTGCGCCCTTCCTGGCGGCGGTGCCCAAGGCGTTCCGGTATGCCGACATCTATTGCAACGCCGGTGCGCCCGTGGCATCGCCCCCCCGGATGCGCATCACGGAACAGCAGAACCTGGAGCTGGACCTGGGATCGCCGATCGAGCTCCTGCGGGCCGGCTATGGGGAGAACCTCCGTCGCAACCTGCGGCGACCCGGCGCGGAGGTCCTGCGCTTCGAGCAGGGCGCTGACGTGGAGGTGGTGCTCGCCTTCCTGAAGGGTTCCGAGCAGTTCAGGCGCTGGGGCATCGATCGGGTGCGCATCGCGTGCATGGAACGTCTGCTGCGGGGTGCGATGGCGCACGGCGAAGGGCGTCCCTTCGTGATGTGGCATGGGGAGGAGCCGGTGGCCGTTGCGTTCCTGGTGGAATGGGGCGGCCGGCTGATCTTCCTGAAGGGGCTGGCGAACAGTGCCGGACGCGGGATGCGCGCGATGCATCACCTGCTGGACCGCGTGATCGCCCAGCATGCGGGAAGGCCGCTGGTGCTCGACCTCGCCGGCTCCAACGATGCCGAACTGGCGCGCTTCTACGGGGGCTACGGAGCGCACCGCACGGTATATTTACGGGCGGTGATCAACCGGCTACCGCCGTTGGTCCGCAACCTCAAGCCCTGATCCATGGTCGTGCAGCTGGCGCAAGAACGCAGTGTGGTGAACCGCTTCCTCGCGGAGCTCCGTGATGAGCAGGTCCAGAAGGACCCGATGCGGTTCCGCCGCAACATGGAGCGGATGGGCGAGGTGATGGCCTATGAGCTGAGCAAGACCCTGGAGTACGACGAGCAGGAGGTGAGCTCGCCGCTGGGCGTGGCCCGCATGCTGCTGCCGCAGGAGCAGCCGGTGCTGGCCACCATCCTTCGCGCCGGGCTGCCGTTGCACCAGGGCATGCTGAACATCTTCGACCGGGCCGACAACGCCTTCGTGAGCGCCTACCGCAAGCACCGCAAGGGCGAGGACGGATTCGACATCGAGGTGGAGTACCTGAGCTGCCCGTCATTGGACGACCGCGTGCTGGTGCTCTGCGACCCGATGCTGGCCACCGGCCGCAGCATGGTGCTCGTGTACAAGGCGCTGCTCCGCTTCGGCAAGCCGAAGGCCTTGCACGTGGTGTCGGTGATCGCGAGCGGGGAGGGTCTGGAGCACGTCAAGAGCCACCTGCCGCCCGGCACGCGGATCTGGCTGGGCGCGGTGGATGAGGAGATGACGGCGCAGGCCTATATCGTGCCGGGCCTGGGGGATGCGGGCGACCTGGCCTACGGGGCGAAGCTCTGATCGCCGTGCATGAGCTGCTGCAGATCTTGACGGTGGTGGCCTGGGGCGCCCTGAAGATGCTCGTGGCGGCCTCGCTCGGCGCGGGCTTCGGCTTCGGCTTCCTGAAGAACTTCCTGTTCACGGCCCTCGGCGGTTGCATGGGGGTGTTCATCTTCTACCAGCTCAGCGAGCGCCTCACCGAGTGGGCACGCCTGCGCTGGCTGAGGGCTCGGCTGCGCGACATCGAGCGGCGTCGTGTGGTGGCGCGCATCTTCACCAGGCGCAACCGATGGATCATCCGCGTGAAGCACGCGAGCGGCTACCTGGGCGTCGCGGCGCTCACCCCGCTGGTGCTCACCATCCCCATCGGCAGCATCCTGGCCGCCCGCTTCTTCCGGCACGACCGCCGCACGCTGCCCGCCGTGCTGCTCTCGGTGGTGCTGCAATCCCTCGTGGTGTCGGCGGTGCTCACCGGCGTTGCCCATCGCATCACCGAGGTGCTGCCATGAGCCGCTACCGGCACCTGTTCTTCGACCTGGACCACACGCTGTGGGACTTCCGCGCGAACTCGCGCGCCACCCTGCGGGAGCTCCATGGGGAGCTGGGCCTGGCCGAAGCGGGCGTGGAGCTCGCGGACGAGTTCATCGCGACCTACGAGGAGGTGAACGCCGGCCTGTGGCGGCGGTATGAATCGGGCCACATCGAGAAGGCTGTTCTCCGCGTGCTCCGCTTCCGCAACACGCTGCTGCGGTTCGGGGTGCGGAACGACCGCCTCTCCACCATGCTGGGCCAACTGTACATCGAGCGGTGCCCGCGCCGCACGGCGCTGTCGCCCGGCGCGCGTGAGCTTATCGAGGAAGTTCATCCCGACCACCGCATCCACATCATCACCAATGGGTTCACCGAGGTGCAGCGGGTGAAGGTGGATGCCAGCGGGCTGGCGCCCTACGTCGATGTGCTCGTGACGAGCGAGGATGCCGGCGCGGGCAAGCCCGACGCACGCATCTTCGAGCTGGCGATGCGGCGGGCGGGCGCATCGGTGCAGGAGAGCCTCATGGTGGGCGACAGCATCGGCAACGACATGGAGGGCGCCCGCCGCGTGGGCATGGACCATGCGCACTACGTGGAGGAGGGCGACCCCGATCCGCTCGCCGACCTGCGGTTCACGCACTTCGACGAGCTGCGCTCATTCCTTCGGTAGCGGCGTGCCGTCCGGCACGAAGCGGTAGGTGAGCAGGGCGCTTTTCGCGGTTGCGGTGCTGTGCTTCAGCAGGCGCATGGAATCGGGACCCAGCTGCACGCCGCCGTAGTCGATGAAGCCGCGCATGATGGTGGTGCGGAACAGGATGCTGTCGTTCCGGAAGGTCACCGGCACGTTGTGAAGGCCCTTGCCCAGATCGGGCTGCAGGTCGGCGCGCAGCACCAGCCTCAGCGAATCGCCGCCGCTGGCACGGTCGGTGGCGGTGACCACGTTGCCCTCCGGGAAGAAGCGCAGCAGTTGCACCGTGCCGCCGAAATAGCCTGCGTACACCCCGTCGTACCGGGGCGGTTCCGCCGGCGCCGCGAGCGGGTTCGCGGTGATGGGCGCGGGCTCCTGCGCGGCATCGGCCGGCCGTTCATCGGGTGCGGGGCCGGCGCATGCGGTCAGCAGGGCCAGTGCGAGAAGCGGGAGCGGATGGGTTGTCCTCATCGGGCGAAGCGGGCGATGGGGGTGACGGATCCCTGCACCACGTCACCCAGCCGTGTCGTGATGGTGGTGCCGATGGGCAGCAGCACGTCCACCCGCGAGCCGAACTTGATGAAGCCGAACTCGGCGCCCTGGCTGGCGGCCTGCCCTTCGCGGGCGTAGGTGACGATGCGGCGGGCGAGGGCCCCGGCGATCTGGCGGAAGAGCACCTCCCCATGGCGGGGATGGCGCACCACCACGGTGGAGCGCTCGTTCTCGGTGCTGCTCTTGGGGTGCCAGGCCACCAGGTACTTGCCCGGGTGGTACTTGTAATAGCTCGTGGTACCGCCGACCGGGTGGAAGTTCACGTGCACGTTCAGCGGGCTCATGAAGATGGACACCTGCACGCGCCGGTCCTTGAAGTACTCCGTTTCGTCCACTTCCTCGATCGCCACCACCTTGCCGTCCGCCGGGGCCACCACGAGGTCGTCGCCGTTGGTGATGGTGCGCGCGGGCACGCGGAAGAACCACACCACGACGGCGAGCACGGCGAGCAGCACGAGGGAGAGGCCCACGCGCAGCACATCGGGCACGGGCCAGTGCCACAAGGCGAAGCCAAGGAGGCCGCAGACGGCCAGGACGAGCAGGATGGAGGCGGTGCCTTCGCGGTGCAGGCGCATGTATGGGGCGGTGGGCGTCAAAGATAGCCGACCGGCTCAGCGGGGCAGGTACAGCCAGGCGTACACGGCGGGCAGGGCGATCAGGAAGCCGTCGAAGCGGTCGAGGATGCCGCCGTGCCCGGGCAGCACGCGCCCCGAGTCCTTCACGCCCCGCGCGCGCTTGAAGGCCGATTCCAGCAGGTCGCCTACGGTGCCGGTGAGGCCCACGATGCCGGCGCACACCACCCAGTCCAGGGGGGCGACCGCGGTGAACCCGCCGGCGAGCCACCAGGCCACGCCCATGGTGAGCAGGATGCCGCCCACCAGGCCCTCGATGGTCTTCTTCGGGCTCACCGTGGGCATCAGCTTCGTGCGGCCGATGGCCCGGCCCACGAGGTAGGCGCCGGTGTCGTTCATCCACAGCAGCAGGAAGAAGCCGATGAGCGGGAAGGGCCCGTTGGCCAGCATGTGCGGCGTGAGCGCGAAGGGCAGCGCGATGTAACCGATGATCAGCGCGATGCCACCGAAAGCAGCGGCGGGCGTGGGCGGGCCTGCGCGCATGAGCACGATGGAGGCGGCCACGAGCAGCCCCGCGAGGGTGACGGCGGCGGCGGCCACGGACCAGCCGGGCACCAGGGCCACGCCGGCGATGGCCGCGTAGGCGAGCACCGCGATGGTCATGCTGAGGCCGACCGGCGGGGCCTCCTGCTCGTTCCAGTACAACCGGTGCAGCTCGCGCGCACCGATGGCGCAGGCCGGTGCGAACAGCAGGGCGGTGGTCCAGGGCCCGGCCCATGCGGCGCCCAGGGTGAGGGCCACATAGGCCGCTCCCGTGAGCGCGCGCGTGACCAGCTCGCTCACGCGGTGTGCGGAAGGGTGGGCTCGGCGTCGCTGCCCTTGACCGGGGACGTGTGGGCCCCACCGTTGCCGTTCACCACGGGCGGTTGGGCGGCGATGTCCTTCGCGAAGGTGCGGTGGCCGAAGATCTTCTCCAGGTCCTCTTTGAAGATCACCTCGCGCTCCAGCAGCTGGGTGGCGAGCGTGGTGAGCTTGTCCTTGTTCTCGGTGAGGATGCGCTTGGCGCGGGTGTACTGTCCCTCGATGAGCCTGCTCACCTCCTGGTCGATCACTTCCGCGGTCTTTTCGCTGTATGGCTTGCCGAAGCTGTACTCGCTCTGCCCGGTGCTGTCGTAGAAGCTGATGTTGCCCAGCCGGTCGTTGAGGCCGTAGACCGTGACCATGGCGTAGGCCTGCTTGGTCACCTTCTCCAGGTCGCTGAGCGCGCCGGTGCTCACCTTGCCGAACATGACCTCCTCGGCGGCGCGGCCTCCGAGCGCGGCGCAGATCTCATCAAGCATCTGCTCGGCAGTGGTGAGGTGGCGCTCCTCGGGAAGGTACCAGGCGGCCCCCAGGGAGCGGCCGCGTGGCACGATGGTGACCTTCACCAGCGGGGAGGCGTGCTCCACCAGCCAGCTCACCGTGGCGTGGCCGGCCTCGTGGTAGGCCACACCCCGCTTCTCCTCGGCGGTGATGATCTTGTTCTTCTTCTCCAGGCCGCCGATCACGCGGTCCACGGCGTCGAGGAAGTCCTGCTTCTCCACCTGGGCCTTCTTCTTGCGGGCGGCGATGAGGGCGGCCTCGTTGCAGATGTTGGCCAGGTCGGCACCGCTGAAGCCGGGCGTCTGCCGGGCCAGGAAGCCCACGTCCACGGCGGCGTCGAGCTTCAGCGGCTTGAGGTGCACCTTCAGGATCTCCTCGCGCTCCTTCAGGTCGGGCATGTCCACGAAGATCTGCCGGTCGAAACGGCCGGGGCGCATCAGCGCGCGGTCGAGCACGTCGGCGCGGTTGGTGGCACCGATGAGGATCACGCCGCTGTTGGTGCCGAAGCCGTCCATCTCGGTCAGCAGCTGGTTCAGTGTGTTCTCGCGCTCGTCGTTGGCGCCCATGCTCACGCTGCGGCCGCGCGCTCGTCCGATGGCGTCGATCTCGTCGATGAAGATGATGGCGGGCGCCTTCTCCTTGGCCTGCTTGAAGAGGTCGCGCACGCGGCTGGCGCCCACGCCCACGAACATCTCCACGAAGTCCGATCCGCTGAGGCTGAAGAAGGGCACGTTGGCCTCGCCTGCGATGGCCTTGGCGAGCAGCGTCTTGCCGGTACCCGGCGGGCCCACGAGGAGCGCGCCCTTGGGGATCTTCGCGCCCAGCGTGGTGTACTTCTTCGGGTTCTTCAGGAAGTCGACGATCTCCTGGAGCTCCTCCTTGGCCTCATCGAGGCCCGCCACATCATTGAAGGTGACGTTGGTGCTCTTGCCGCCCTCGAACACCTGGGCGCGGCTCTTGCCGATGTTGAAGATCTGGCCGCCCGGTCCACCGCCGCCGATGCGCCGCAGCATCACGAACCATAGCAGGGCCATCACGCCGAACAGCACCACCCAGCCGAAGAGCTCGCGGCCCCAGTCGCTCTGGGTCTCGAAGTTCATCTCCACGCCGTGCTGGTCGGCCAGGTCCACCAGCTTCTTCTGCGCGGCCTCGCTGTTGCCGATGGTGAAGCGGTAGTGCGGACCGGCGCCCGCGGCCTCGCGGCCCAGGCGTTCCTTGTGCGTGTTCTTCTGGAGGCTGTCCTTCTTGATGGACACCAGCACCGTCTCGTTGTTCACGATGTCGATGCGGGCCACGTCGCCGGCGTTCACGAAGTGCTCGTAGTCGTTGAACTTGATCGGCCGCGCACCGCCGTTGTACTGCATGATCTGGATGGCGAGGATCACCACGATGATGACCCCGTAGATCCAGTAGAAATTGAAGGAA
>JBIJCH010000099.1:0-7159 GCA_044344815.1 Flavobacteriales bacterium
ATGTACGCCGCGAACGGCGTGGGGCTGGCCGCGCCGCAGGTGGGCCACAGCATCCGCCTGTTCATCGTGGACGCCTCGCCCTTCGCCGAGGATGAGGAGGGCAACCTCGAACCCGAGCACAAGCACCTGGTGGGCTTCAAGAAGGTCTTCATCAACCCCTACATCGTGGAGGAGGAGGGGGAGGAGTGGGGCTTCGAGGAGGGCTGCCTCAGCATCCCCAACATCCGCGAGGAGGTGCTGCGCCAGCCGAAGGTCGTGCTGCAATACCAGGACGAGCACTTCAAGGAGCACGAGGAGACTTTTGACGGCTTCGCCGCCCGCGTGATCCAGCACGAGCACGACCACCTCGACGGCGTCCTGTTCACCGATCACCTGCCGCCGCTGCGCAAGCGGATGCTGCAGGGCAAGCTCCGCGACATCAGCCTCGGGCGTACCGACGCCAAGTACAAGATGCGTTTCCACACCGCGAAATAGACCGACCGATGCGCCGACTTCTTCCCTTGTTCGTTGTGGTGCTCGCCGCCTGTGGCGGTGGGTCCGACAAGCCCGCCGACACCGCGAAGGCCGACTCCGCCCGGGTGACGCCCGCCTTCATGGCCGGCCGCATCCACGCCATGGAGGACAGCATCTTCGCCAACCCCGCCTTCGACCGCCGCGGGGCCATCGCCCTGCTCGATGTGTACCAGGCGTTCGCGCGGGCCTATCCGACCGATTCGCTCGCGCCGGAGTACCTGGTGCGCGCGGCGGGCATCCAGCGCAACCTCAAGGACCCGCAGGCCGCCATCAACCTGTACGACCGCGTGATCCGCGACTACCCGGACTGGAAGGACGTGGTGGTGTGCTACTACCAGAAGGGCCTGATCTACCAGGACGACCTGAAGCAGCTGGGCGAGGCGAAGACCGCGTATGAGGAGGTGGCGCGCCGCTTCCCCGACCACGTCTTCGGCAAGGAGGCGAAGATCATGATCGAGAACCTCCAGTACACCGACGAGGAGCTCATCGAGCGCTTCCGCCAGCAGAACGGGGAGGAACAGGCGGGGCGTTGACCCGCGTGCGACCGGCTCACCGTGAGGCGCGTTCCGGTCACTTCCGGAAGTAGGCCTCGCGCTGCGCCTGGCTCATCCATTCGTGGGACCTGCGGAAGCGTCCATCCGCCTTCACGAAGAGCACATCGCGCTGTGCGAGCGCGTCATCGATGGGGCGGTTGTGCCCGTCGAAGATGTCGTAGGCCACGAAGCCGCGGTCGTGCATGTACTTCAGCACGTCGAAGAACTGCGGCGCACCGTTGTGCAGCTCGAAGAAGTTCGTCTCCAGCACCACCACGTCGCAGCGCTTCAGCAGTTCCTGCGCCCCGTTCAGCACCTGCAGCTCGGCCCCCTGCACATCCACCTTCAGCAGCACCTCGTTGCCCGCCGTGGCCATGTCCACCTCATCATCGAGCCGTACGATGGGCACCTGCCGGGGTGTGCCGTCGGCCACGCTGCCGCCCTTGTCCTGCAGGAGGGAGCTGCCGTACAGGTTCCCGTGCACATTGAACGTGAGGGTGCCCTTCTCGGCGCCCGCCGCGGCGATGATGTAGCGACCGGGGTGGCGTTGGCCCAGGGCCTTCAGCTGCGGCTCGAACTCCTTCAAGGGTTCAAGCCAGAGGGTCTCGACCTTCGGCCAGGTGTTGTTCAGGGCCGGCGTGCCCTCGGCCGCGCCCACGTCCACGATCAGGCTGGGGGTGTAGCCCAGCCCGCGCAGGTGCTTGAGGCTCGCCTCCATGTCAAGCCGGATCGGCGCGAGGTTGAAATGCCTCCCGCTCAGCCGCTCCTTCGGGGGGCGTATGAGGTAGAGTTCGTAGCCGACCGCATGTAGCGCGGGGTTGATCAGGCGGTTGACGATCTTGTGGATGAGGCTCATGGCGGGCGGGGTTGAGCTGGTGTGTTGGTCCCTAAGCCCGTGTTCCGCCAGCGGACGGTATGCGCAGGACGGCCTTCCCTTGGGCGATGATGCCCAGGGGCCGACCCACCAGCGGGTGACCGATGAAGGGTGTGTTGTGCGAGCGGCTCACCAGCTCGCCCGTCTGCAGCTGCCGTTCGCACACGGGGTCGAAGAGCGTGAGCTCGGCCTGCGACCCTTCGGTGATGTGCGGCACCGCAAGGCCCAGCACGGCGCGCGGACCGTGGCAGAACCGTTCCACGATGCGGCGCAGGCTCATCCGGCCTTTCAGGGCCGTGTTGGCCACGCTGAAGCAGGTCTCCAACCCGCTGATGCCGAAGGCGGCCTGTGGGAATTCGAGCACCTTGTGCTCCACATCCTCGGGCCGGTGGTCGCTGATCACGGCATCGATGGTGCCGTCCTTCACCCCTTCGCGCAGCGCCTCGATGTGCGCGGCGTCGCGCAGGGGCGGCATCACCTTGTAGTTCGTCTCGAAGCCGCGCAGGCAGCCGTCGTCGAGCAGCAGGTGGTGCGCGCTCACGGCCGCGGTCACGCGCAGCTTGCGGGCCTTCGCCTGGCGGATGAGCTCCACCGCGCCGGCGGTGCTCACCTGGCTCACGTGCAGGCGCGAGCCGGTGTACTCCAGCAGGGCGAGGTCGCGCTCCAGCTGGATCGTTTCGGCGATGGCGGGGATGCCCTTCATGCCCAGGCGCGCGCTCATGGGACCCTCGTGCATCTGTCCCATGGCGCTCAGGTCGGGGTCGGCGGGAAAGGCCATCACCGTGCCCTTGAAGTTGAGCGCGTACTGCAGGGCCAGGAGCATGAGGCGGGTGTTGCGCACGGGCTGCTGGTCGTCCGTGAAGGCCACCGCACCGCTGCGCTGCATGTCGTACAGGTCGGCGAGCTGCTGGCCCTTGAGTCCCTTGGTGAGGGCGCCCAGCGGGAGGATGCGCACCGGATGGCCCTCGGCCGCGCGGAGCTGGTACTCCACCCCGGCACGGGCGTCCACCGGAGGCATGGTGCTGGGCAGCGTGGCCACCGCGGTGAAGCCACCGGCGGCCGCCGCGTCCAGCCCGTTGCGCAGGCCTTCCTTGTACTCTTCGCCGGGGTCGCGGAAGTGCGCGCCGATGTCCACCCAGCCCGGGCTCACGTGCAGGCCGTCCACCTTCACCTCGCGGGCCTCGCCCTTGGGGACGCGCGCGCCCACCCTGGCGATGCGGCCGCGTTCGATCAGGATGTCCACCGTGCCATCGTGGTGCGGACCGCCGGGGTCCACCACGTGCACGTTGCGCAGGAGAAGGTCCTTCATCGTTCGGTGCGGATCAGCAGGATCTCGAGGGCCAGGAACACGAGCGCGGCCAGCACGAACCACTTCCACAGCTTCACGCCCTGGTCCAGCTCCTTCAAACTTAGCGATAGCTCCTGCGGTGCGGCCTCCAGCACGCTGAAGCCGGTGAGTCCGCGCTGCTGGAGCGTGGCCGCCAGCTCCCCGGGCGTCCAGGCGGCGAGGTCGCTCTCGGTGCGGGGCAGGTCGAGCGCCAGCATCATCAGGGTGTCCGTTCCGAGCACCAGCGCGTAGGCGCCGGGCACCAGGTCCTGGTCGTGCAGCACCACCGCGTTGCCGGCGGGCGTGCGGCGCAGCTCGGGCACCAGGTCGATGCCCTCGGGGCCCTTCAGGTGGGCCGCGCCCTCGCCTGTGATCTCCACGCCTTCCAGCGGGATGATGGCCTCCTCGCCCAGGATGTGGTAGAGCGTGCCCATGGGCCGGCTCAGCTCGGCCATGCGCAGCAGGCTGGTGGGGAATAGCGCGTGGCGCTGGAAGGTGCCGCCCGCATCACCGAGCGGCGAGGCGCACACGTACACGCGGCCGCGGCCGTGCCGCACGCTGCTCAGGAAGGGCGCGCCGTCCTGCAGGCGCAGCAGCACCTCGGCACCGGGGCGCGGCATGAAGGCGTGGCGCACGCGCACCACCGGAAGGTCCACGTTGCGGGGCATGGCGCTGAACACCTCGCGGTAGAAGGGCTCCTGCAGGTCGATGCGGTCCACCTTGGTGGTGACGGTGTCGGTGCGGGAGGGACCCGCGATGCCGAAGGGGGCGAGCAGGGCGCCGAGGCTGGTGGCATCGGGCTTCACCGGCGGGAACACCGCCAGCGAGCCGCCACCGTCAACGAAGTCCCTCAGCGCGCGGGCCATGCCGCTGGGCACGTCGGGCAGGCCGTTCAGCACCACCAGGTCGGTGCGCTGCAGGGTGGCCAGGTCGAAGTTGCGGAAGGGCTGTGCGCCGAAGGTGTGGGTGCTGTCGCCGGCGAAGACCGCCTCGATGGCCTTGTCGGTGGGCGCGTCCCCGCCGCTCACGAGCGAGACCCGCAGGCGCTCGGCGGTGTGGTAGGCGATCTCCAGCCGGTCGTCGAAGGTCACGGGCCGGTCGGTGAGCGCGATGGAGCCCCAATGGTGCCCGGTGGCGTCGTTGGTGAAGCGCAGGATGGTGTCCACGCTGGCACCGGCCTCCACGCCGAAGGTGCTGAGCGCGCGCTGCCGCCCGTCGATGGTGAGGCGCAGCGGAACGTTCTCCAGCGGCTGGGCGCCGTGGTTGCGGATGCGCACGTGCAGTTCCTCCAGCTGGCCCAGGCGGCGCACCGGCGAGCCGAACCACGCCGAATCGATGCTGAGGTTGTCGGCCGTGGCGTTCGCGATGGGTACGATCACGGTGCGCAGGGTGGTGTCGTTGGCCCAGCGCTCCAGGTCGAGCTGGGAGCGCTGCAGGTCGGTGAAGAGGAAGCGGCGCTTCACGGCGGCCTCGCTGCGGGCCAGGGCCTCGGCCTGGCGGGCGAGCACCTGCGACAGCGGGCGGCTGAAGGGGCCCACCTCGGCCTGCGCGGCGGCGGCCAGGGCCTCGTCGCGCCCGGTGAGCACCTGCTCGCGCCCTTCGAACCTCCCGGTGAGCACCTGGAAGCGGTCGCTGCTGGCATGCGCCATCACCACGTCCTGCGCCCCCTTGCGGGCCTGGTCGAGCAGGCGGCCCTCGGCGTTCTGCCCGTCCATGCTCCAGCTGTCGTCGATGAAGATGGACACAGCGCGCTGGCCCGAGCGCACGGCGCCGTCGGTGCGCGGGATGTAGGGCTGGGCGAAGGCGAGCACCAGGCAGGCCAGGGCCAGCATGCGCGCCAGCAGGGTGAGCCAGTGGCGCACCTTCTTCCGCGCCCGCGTGCGCTGCGCCACGTCCTGCAGGAAGCGCACGTTGGGGAAGTCGATGCGCTTGAAGCGGCGGAGCTGGAAGAGGTGGATGATGACGGGGATGGCCAGCGCAGCGAGCGCCCACAGGAAGCCGGGGAAGAGGAACGTCATCGGGGTGCGCGAAGATCGCGCAAATGCGGCACGTCCCGAACCCGGGTCAGCCCTTGGGGGCGAGGCGGCTGTGCTTCCAGCCGTAGGCGAAGTAGAGCGCCAGGCCCACCACCAGCCAGATGCCGAACCACTTCCAGTTGCTGGGGGCCATGCCGGTGAGCAGGTAGCAGCAGCTCACCAGGCCCAGCAGCGGTATCAGCGACCACGCGCGGCGGAAGGCCTGCCAGGCGAGCACGGCGCACAGGGCGTAGAACACGAGCAGGGGGATGTTGGGCTCGCGTCCCGTGCGCCCGAGCAGCCGGTGGAAGTGGTTCGGGTCGAGCACCACGATCAGTACCAGTGCCGTGAGCCCGATGAGGGGTGCGATGAACTTCGCGTTGTAATGGGGCAGGTGGAAGCGCCCGTGCTCCTTCGCGCGGTAGGGCAGCATCAGCACGCCGCCGCACACCAGCACGAAGGCGAACAGGGTGCCGATGCTGGTGAAGTCGAGGATGAAGTCCTCGTCGGTGAAGAAGATCGGCAGCCCCACCACGGCGCCGGTCACCAGGGTGCTGAAGCCGGGGGTCTTGTACTTCGGGTGTATGCTGGCGAAGCGGGGCGGGAGCAGGCCGTCGCGGCTCATGCTCATCCAGATGCGGGGCTGGCCCAGCTGGAACACGAGCATCACACTGGTCATGGCCACCACGGCGGCGATGCTCACGATGAAGAGCATCCATTTCACGCCCTTGAGCGCGAACACCTCGGCCAGCGGGTCGCTCACGTCGAGCCGGGCGAAGGGCACCATGCCGGTGAGCACCAGGGCGAGCACGATGTAGACAAGGGTGCACACCGCCAGGCTCAGTACCATGCCGCGGGGCAGGTCGCGCTGCGGGTCCTTGCTCTCCTCGGCCAGGGTGCTCACCGCATCGAAGCCGATGTAGGCGAAGAACACCGCGCTCACACCCGCCATCACCCCGGTGAAGCCGTTGGGCAGGAAGGGGGTCCAGTTGGCCAGGTCGATGTGGCCGATGCCCACGAGGATCACCAGGGCGATGATGGCCAGCTTCACCACCACCATGGCGTTGCTGGCGTTGCGGCTCTCCTTCACCCCGGTGTACACCAGCCAGGTGATGAGGGCGTTGATGGCGAAGGCGGGCAGGTCGAGGATGATGCGCAGGCCACCGAGGGTGGGGGCGGTGGTCCAGGCGGTGAGCCCCTCGCCGGCGGTGCCGGCCAGGGCCGCCGCATGCGCGCTGCGGTAGTTGATGGTGAGCCACGCGGGCATGTGGAGGCCGAGGCCATCGAGCAGGTTGGTGAAGTAGCCGCTCCAGCTGAAGGCCACGTATATGTTGCCGATGCTGTACTCCATCAGCAGGGCCCAGCCGATGATCCAGGCGAAGAGCTCCCCGAAGCTCACGTAGGCGTAGGTGTAGGCGCTGCCGCCGCTGGGCACGCGGGCGGCGAACTCGGCATAGCACAGGGCGGTGAAGCCGCAGGCCACGGCGCACAGGATGAAGAGCAGGATCACGCCGGGACCGCCGCTGGCGCAGGCCTGACCCATGCTGCTGAAGCTGCCGGCCCCGATGATGGCCGCGATGCCGAAGAAGGTGAGGTCGCGCACCCCGAGGGTGCGGTGCAGGGCGTGGCCATCGCCCCCGTGCACATGGTCGATGGGGCGGCGGCGGAAGAGGGAACGGCTCATGGCAGGTGCCCGGGCAAAGTAGCATTTCGGCCCCGCCGGGCATTGGATCTTTTTAACGGCGGCCCCCGCAGGCCCGGCCAGGGCCCCAAAAGCGATCGGTTACATTTGGCACCCTTTCAAGCAAACGGACCTTACCAGTCATGCAGAGAAAGTTGATCATGGCCCTGGGCGTATACGCTGCGGTGGCCATCGGAGCACGTGCCCAGCAGGCGG
>JBIJCH010000100.1:0-7103 GCA_044344815.1 Flavobacteriales bacterium
GACAGGCGGACCGCGATCTTCGCGCCGTGCTGAAGAACGACCTCATCCTGCGCGCGGCCCGTGGCGAACGGGTGGAGCGCACCCCCGTGTGGCTCATGCGCCAGGCGGGCCGCATCCTGAAGGAGTACCGGGCCGTGCGCGAGCAGGCCGGCAGCTTCATCAACCTCGTCACCACGCCCGAGCTGGCCGCCGAGGTCACCATCCAGCCGGTGGACATCCTGGGCGTGGACGCCGCGATCCTGTTCAGCGACATCCTGGTGGTGCCCGAGGCCATGGGCCTGCCCTACGTGATGGACGAGGGCAAAGGCCCGCGCTTCCCCGAGGTGGTGCGCAGCCTGGACGACCTGAAGCGCATCCATGTGCCCGATGTGGCCGATGCGCTGCATTACGTGCCCGCCGCCATCAAGCTGGTGAAGCGCGACCTCAACGGCCGCGTGCCGCTCATCGGCTTCGCGGGTGCGCCATGGACCCTGTTCTGCTACATGACCGAGGGCAAGGGCAGCAAGACCTTCAGCGTGGCACGGCGTTCGCTCTACGCCGACCCGGCCTTCGCCACCGCCCTCATGGACCGCATCACCGACACCACCATCGCCTACCTGAAGCTGCAGGTGGAGGCCGGCGTGGACATGGTGCAGGTCTTCGACTCATGGGCGGGCGTGCTCGATGCGCACACCTACCGCACCTTCGTGATCCCCGGCCTGAAGCGCATCTGCGCGTCCATCACCGAGGTGCCCGTGACGGTCTTCGCCAAGGACGCCTGGTTCGCCACGGCCGACATCGCAGCGCTGCCCTGCAACACCGTTGGTCTGGATTGGGCGCAGGACCCGCGCTGGGCACGCCAGGTGGTGGGGCCTGAGCGCACCCTGCAGGGCAACCTCGACCCGTGCGTGCTCTATGCCGACGGGCCCACCATCGCCCGCGAGACCGGCCGCATGCTCGACGCCTTCGGTCCTCAGCGGCACATCGCTAACTTGGGCCACGGCGTTTACCCGGACATCCCCGTTGACGGGGTGCGCCGCTTCATCGATACAGTCAAGGAACACACCCACCGGACATGAACATCCGTACCAAGCTTCTGCTGCCCCTGCTCGCCTGCGCCGCCCTGGTGAACGCCCAGGACGTGCCCGACAGCGTGAACATGATCCTGAACGGCAGCTTCGAGGAGATCGAAGGCAAGCTCAAGCGCCTGGGCAGCCTGGAGATGGCGAAGGGCTGGAAGAGCCCCACGGCGAAGAAGGCCGACCTCTTCAGCGAGACCGTGGCCAGCAGTCCGGCCAGCGCCCCCCGCAGCGAGCGCGGCGACCAGACCGCGCTGAGCGGCCAGAACTACGCCGGCCTGATGTGGTGGAGCTACATGAACAAGGAGCCGCGCACCTACCTGCAGGCCAAGTTCAAGAAGACCCTCGCCAAGGGGCAGAAGTATTGCGTGCGCTACTACGTCAGCCTCAGTGACCTCAGCAAATACGGCGGCGACCAGTTCGGCGCGTACATGAGCAAGATGCTCATCAAGAAGGACGACGAGAGCAACCTCACGTACGAGCCGCAGGTGCCTGCGCTGCGCACCAAGGTGTACGACGACCTCTTCAGCTGGCAGGGCGTGTGCGGCATGTACGAGGCCAAGGGCGACGAGCAGTACCTGGTGATCGGCAACTTCGCGGCCAACGAGAAGACCAACACGGTGAAGATCAAGCGGCCCAAGGGGGAGACCCGTCCGCAGGTGGCCAGCGCCTACTACTTCATCGATGACGTTGCGGTGTTCCCCATCAAGAGCCCCGGCGAGTGCAAGTGCGAGCAGCTGGACAAGGCCGAGAGCGAGTTCATCTATGGCAGGAAGGCCACCACCAACAAGGCGCTGAAGCCTGCCGCGCAGCTCGACCAGAGCGTGATCTACTTCAAGCGCTTCCAGCAGGGCGTGGACGGTTCCATGGAGCCGCTGCTGAACGAGCTGGTGGAGCTGATGAAGGCCAACCCCGACATGCGCATCCGCCTGGTGGGCCACACCGATGCCATCGAGGCCGAGCGGGTGCGCATGCGCCCCGACCTTACCGAGCTCGCCAAGGAGCGCGCCGAAGCCGTGAAGGCCGCCTTCGTGGAGGGTGGCGTGGACGCTGCCCGCATCACCGTGGCCGACCAGAAGGCCGAGAGCCCCGCCGACCCCGGCGACAGCGAGGTGGCGTTGAGCAAGAACCGCCGCGTGGAGGTGGAGATCGAGAAGTGATCCGTTCGGAACCGATCGGGAAGGCCTGGGCGAGCAGCCCGGGCCTTTTCGCTATGGATCCATCAAGTCCATGCGGGCCGAAGCGCTTCGGACCGTCGCTCCCTGGCTGGTGCCTGTGGCCTCATGGTTCGGCCTGGTGCAGGCGGGGTGAACCCGGAAGTTGCGCACCTTCGCACTACTTCACCATTCCACTCGCAGATCATCCATGCAGAAGGGCGACCGCCGGATCATCCGCGCGTGGACCATGTACGACTGGGCCAATTCGGCCTATTCGCTCACCATCACCAGCGCTGTCTTTCCTGCTTTCTATGTCGGTGTGACCCAGGCCTACGGGGAGGAACGCATCGCCGAGGCCTATGGCGCTCCGGCGGCCTCACTTTACCCGTGGGCGCTTTCCGCGGGATTCCTGGTGATCGCCTTGATCGCACCGATACTCTCAGGCATCGCGGATCACCGCGGCAACAAGAAGGCCTTCCTCAAGTTCTTCTGCTACCTGGGCGCGCTGAGCTGTGCCAGCCTTGCCTTCTTCACCCCTGAACACCTGTTGGGCGGTCTTTTCCTGGTGATGCTCGCCTGCATCGGGTTCAGCGGCAGCCTCATCTTCTACGATGCGTTCCTGCCGGAGATCGCCGAGCCGGCCGACCACGACAGGGTGAGCGCGCGCGGCTACACCATGGGCTACATCGGCAGTGTGATCCTGCTGGTGGTGAACCTGCTCATGGTGCAGTTCCCCGATGCGTTCCATCTGCCCGAGCGCGTGGTGCTCTTCGGTCGCTCGTGGGATGTCGTGGCGGCGCGCGTCTCCTTCCTCACCGTGGGACTGTGGTGGGCCGGCTGGGCCCAGATCGCCTTCCGCCACCTGCCTGACGGCAGCGGTTCCACCGATGGCACCAACGTGCTCACGAGCGGCTACCGCGAGTTGCGCAAGACCTGGCACCAACTGCGGCGCACCCGGCGCCTCAAGCGCTTCCTCACGGCTTTCTTCATGCTCAATATGGGCATCCAGACGGTGATGTACCTGGCCGCCAACTTCGCCAAGCAGGAGGTGAAGGGGCTCGATGCGAGCGGGCAGGAGGTGCCGATCACCGACGCCAGCCTCATCCTGTCCATCCTGATCATCCAGCTCGTGGCGGTGGTGGGCGCCCTGATATTCGTGGCGCTGAGCAAGCGCTTCGGCAATGTGAAGGCCCTGATGATCGGCAGTGTGGTGTGGATCGGCGCCTGTCTCTTCGCCTTCAAGCTCCATTGGACACAGGAGTTCTACGCCCTGGCCGGCATCGTGGGCCTGGTGATGGGCGGCAGTCAGGCCCTTTCGCGCAGCACCTACGCCAAGTTCCTGCCCGAGACCGAGGACCATGCGAGCTACTTCAGCTTCTACGACGTGAGCTACTACCTCGGCACCGTGCTGGGCACGGCCGCTTATGGCCTGGTGTATCAGGTGACCGGCGATCTGCGGGACACCGTGGTCGTGATCGGCAGCTTTTTCGGCCTGGGTCTCCTCCTGTTGTTGCGGGTGCCCAGGGAGGAGGTCGGTGCGGCGTAGGTGGCTCCTAACTTCGCGGCGCCCCGATCAGGGGGTCTGCGAACCGAGAAGGCCATGAGCGACAAGCGAACCTGGGACGTGATCATCGTTGGCGGCGGCATCGTTGGTGCGGCCACCCTCTACAAGCTGCAGAGCCGCTTCCGTGAGCTCGACATCCTGCTGCTCGAGAAGGAGAAGGGCCTCGCCGACCACCAGACCGGCAACAACAGCGGTGTGATCCACAGCGGGATCTACTACAAGCCCGGCAGCTTCAAGGCGAAGAACTGCGTGACCGGCCGTCGCGAGCTGGTGGCCTTCGCCAGGGAGCACAAGGTTGCGCACGACATCTGCGGCAAGCTCATCGTGGCCACCGCGCAGGAGGAGCTGCCGCGCCTGGACAAGATCTACAACACCGGCATGGCCAACGGCATCGAGGGCATGCGCAAGGTGACCGCGGCCGACATCAAGGAGATCGAGCCCTACTGCGATGGCATCGCGGGCGTGCACGTGGGCTGCACGGGCATCATCGATTTCAGGGGGGCCACCAACACCATGGCGCGCGTGGCCACGGGCATCAACCCGCGCAGCGCGGTGCAGCTGGGCGAGAAGGTCACCGGCACCACGCAGGCCGGCGGCCTCAGCACCATCACCACCGACAAGGGTTCGTACACCGCGCGTTATGTCATCTTCTGCGGGGGGCTGCAGAGCGACCGCCTGGCCCGGGCGGACGGAGCGAAGGTGAAGGAGCGGATCGTGGGTTTCCGAGGCGACTACTACGACCTCACCGAGCAGGGCAAGCACAAGGTGAAGCACCTGATCTACCCGGTGCCCGACCCGCGTTTCCCCTTCCTGGGCGTGCACTTCACGCGCATGACCGATGGCAGCATCGAGTGCGGGCCCAACGCCGTGTTCACCTTCAAGCGTGAAGGGTACGGCAAGACCGACTTCGACCTGAAGGACACCGTGGACGCGCTCACTTACGGCGGCACCTGGAAGCTCTTCTTCGGCAACATGAAGTACGGCATCGATGAGTACCGCCGCGCCTTCAGCAAGAAGCTCTTCCTCAAGACCCTGCAGCGGCTCATCCCGTCGCTCGCGATGGAGGACATCAAGCCCGGCCGGGCCGGTGTGCGCGCGATGCTGCTGGGCGAGGACGGGGCCATGGTCGATGATTTCCGCATCGAGCGCCTCGGCGCGCACATCCATGTGCTGAACGCGCCCTCGCCGGCGGCCACCGCCGCCCTGGCCATCGGTGGGCAGATCGTGGACATGGCCGTCGCCGAGCTCGGCATCGCCGAACGGGTGAAGGCGTAAGTGCCGTGATGCCGGTGGGTCCTGCGCCGCAACGGCGCGGGAACGCGTGATCAGTTCACGATCCGGTACTCCTCCATCACCTCCGTCCAGTTCCAGAGGAAGTAGGACATGAGGCCGTTGATGCGCTTGAGCACGATGGGGTCGGGTGAGCGCTGCTCGCGGAAGTACTCCTTCTGGTCGCGGAACAGGTCGAACTTGGCGAACACCAGCTTGCTCATGGCGTACACCGTGTTCTTGCTGGGGAAGTTCAACCGTTCCATCTCGTGCTGCATGGCGATCACATCCACCTCCAGGTCGCCCGCGTTCATGCCGAAGGCGTGCGCGAACTTGGAGATGCTGAGGCTGAACATGCGGCGGTCGGTGCCAGCGGGAAGGATGCGGCGCGCCTCGATGAGGTTGCCGGCCAGGACGATCTGCGCGAAGAGCTCCTCGTCGCCGGGGCCGAAGGCGGGCATCCGCTCGAACTCAGGGGCGTCCTGCAGTTCCGCGACGATCATGGGATACCCCTGGTCCGTGAGCTCAAGGATGGCGTTGACGAAGATGTTGGCCAGCTTGTCCTCGGTCAGTTTCTTGCGTCCGAACAGGGTGGTGATCATTCCGTCGTTTCCAGTTGTGCGAACCTACCCCAAGTGCACCACGTGGATCAAGAGCGCGATGCGGGTATTTTTAACACAGTTATCCACCTGACATGGGCATCGCACCGCTGATCGATGAATACGCCGCCTACGACCTGTGGGCGAACACGTGCCTCGTGGACCGCCTCCAGCGCGAGGCGGACGAGGTGCTGGACACACCGGTACGCAGCAGTTTCCCCTCGCTGCGGGCCACGCTGCTCCACGTGCGCGATGCGCATCATGTGTGGTTGTGCAGGCTCACGGGGGCCGTGCACAACTGGCCGGCCGAGGAGGACCGTTCCATCGGCACGCTGCTGAAGCACGCTACGCTGCTGCGCGATCATGTGCGCGGCCTTGATGACGCGGCGCTCGTCCAACGGCACACCTACCAAGACCTGAAGGGCCGGCCGCATGAACAGGCCGCTTGGCGGATGCTGATGCACGCGTTCAACCACGCGAGCTACCATCGCGGCCAGGCAGTGACGATCATGCGGCAGCTATCCCTGGAGGAGATCCCCGCGCTCGACCTTGTGGTGTTCCAGCGCTCGCTGCCCGCGGTCTGACGCCCTCAGGGCATCACACGGCCCAGCAGGTCGATGCCGGTGTAGTTGTGCGGTGTGAGCTGGTGCAGATGCCGCTTCACATCGTCCGCCACCTCGAGCCCGTCGATGAACGCGGTGATGTCGGCCTGCGTGATGCGGTCCTTGCCGCGCGTGAGCTCCTTGAGGCGCTCGTAAGGCTCGGGGAAGCCGGCGCGCCGCAGGATGGTCTGGATGCCCTCGGCCACCACGGGCCATTGCGCCTCGAGGTCGCGCTCCAGCGCCGCGGGGTTCAGCAACAGCTTGTCGAGCCCCTTGCGCACGGCGTCCACCGCGATCATGGTGTGGGCCATGGGCAGGCCGACGTTGCGCGTGACGGTGCTGTCCGTGAGGTCGCGCTGCAGCCGGCTGATGGGCAGCTTCTCGGCAAGGTGGATGAAGAGGGCGTTGGCGATGCCCAGGTTGCCCTCGGCGTTCTCGAAGTCGATGGGGTTCACCTTGTGCGGCATGGCGCTGCTGCCCACCTCGCCGGCCTTCGTGCGCTGGCGGAAGTAGTCCATGCTGATGTACTGCCACACGTCGCGGCACAGGTCCACGAGGATGATGTTCACGCGGCGCAGCGCGTCGAACAGGGCCGCGAGGTTGTCGTAGTGCTCGATCTGCGTGGTGAACTGCTGCCGCTGGAGCCCCAGCCGGTCCGAGCAGAACCGGTCGGCCACCAGCACCCAGTCCACCTCGGGATAGGCCGCGTGATGCGCGTTGAAGTTGCCGGTGGCCCCGCCGAACTTGCAGGTGAAGGGCACCTCGCGCAGCAGGCGCAGCTGCACGTCCAGCCGCTCCACGAACACCTGCAGCTCCTTGCCCAGGCGCGTGGGCGAGGCGGGCTGACCGTGTGT
>JBIJCH010000101.1:0-7087 GCA_044344815.1 Flavobacteriales bacterium
CTCATGAAGGCCGGGCCGATGGAGCGGAACCTGAGGCCGCTGAGCTGGTCGGCCTTGAGGGTGTCGATCGCGGGTGCGGGGGCTTTGCGCTGTGCGTGCAGGGGAAGCAGCAGCAGGAGCGCGGCGGCAAGCAGGAATTGGCGGATCATGGGGTGTGTATGGCGCGCTCCAAGGTAGCAGGGGGGACGGAAGGGTAGGGGGCTGGCGTACTTTCGCCGCGTGAGCAACAACCTGTCAGCCCGCGTGTCCCTGTTGGTGGCCCTTCTATCGGTCGTGCCCTCGCTATGGTCGCAACCATTGACCAAGGAGGACAGCCTTCGGTTGATGAACGAGTCGATCCGCCAGATGTTCGACATCAGGGGCATCGAGGTGGCGCCGTCCTACACCTTCGAGCACCGCGTGCGTTACGACCTGTTCAAGCACAGCTGGAAGGGGGCCAAGCGCGACACGATCGATCTGTACTTCAGCAGTGGCTCGGGCGTGATCGCCATGGGGGCCAGGGTGTCCGAGGAAGGCCGCACCGGCAACATGCTCATGGTGTACGACCACCCGCAGCTCGTGTCCCTCACCTTCATGGACACTGACGGGGAGGACCTCTGCATGCGCATGCGCATCCCCGACCCGTACAAGGGCCAGGCGCAGCCTGATGTGCCCTTCGCACGCACCGGAAAGCGCCGCACCATCGCGGGGCTCGAAGCCGAGGAGTGGCGGGCGTTCACGGACAAGGAGACGGTGACCCTGTGGATGGCCGCGGTGGGCGGCGACATGCGTCCCATGATGCGGGCCTGGGCCAAGATGCATGGTCAACGGCCGGTCGGCGAGGCGGGCATCGCCTCCGGGCTCATGCTCGCGGGCACGCTCACCCGCAACGGCGAGGCGGAACCCTACGCGCGCTTCGAGGCGCTGGAGGTGCGCTTGAACGACCCGCTGGTGTTCAGCACCGCCGGGTACCGGTTGCAATAAGGCGGCTACAGGAAGGGCAGGTGTGAATCGATGCGGTAGTCGAGGTCCTGCGAACGCTCGCCCACCTTGCGCGCGGGCATGCCGGCCATCACCGCATAGGGCGGCACGTCCTTGGTGACGATGGAGCCCGAGGCCACCACGGCGCCCCTGCCGATGCGCACGCCGGGCAGCACGATAACCCGGCCGCCGAGCCAGGCGTAGTCCTCGATGGTGACGCCCTTGCCCACCACCTTGAAGTGGCGGTCGTCCTTGTCGTGCTGCTGGGTCCAGATCCACACGCCGGTGCTCAGGTTCACGCTGCTGCCGATCACCAGGCCCGCGCGCCCATCAAGGATGCAGTGGTCGCCGATGCTGGTGCCCTCGCCGATGCGGATCCTCCACGGGGAACGCAGCTCGCAGGCGCGGTAGATGTTGGTGCCCCTGCCGGCCTTCACCTTGAAGAGCCAGCGGTACAACGCCATGCGGATGGTCTGCACGGGGATGTGCCCCGTGAAGTTGCACAGCATGGAGATGAAGCCGTAGGCGTACACCCCGAAGGACCCAGGCCGGGACCGTTGGTCCTGCATCTCGGGCCTGCGGCGGGGTGTGCCCGGTTCGTTCGTTCCGTTGGTCTCGGTCATGCGCTTCCTTCCTACGTGCACCGGTGTCCCAAAGATGCGGCGCGCCCGGCGATCGCCCACCTTTGCGGCCATGCCTGCGGTGATCGGACCGGACCTGCACGAGGCGGCGCGGCTGCTCGAGGCCGGCGAGCTGGTGGCCATCCCCACGGAAACGGTCTACGGGCTGGCCGCCAATGCCCTCGATGAGGCCGCGGTGCTCCAGGTGTTCGAGGCGAAGCAGCGCCCGGCCTTCGACCCGCTCATCGTGCATGTGCACGGCCTGGAGCAGGTGCGCGAGGTGGTGCGCGAATTGCCTCCCGAGGCGGAGGCGCTGATGCGACGGTTCTGGCCCGGCCCGCTCACGCTGGTGCTGCCGAAACAACCCCGCATCCCCGACCTGGTGACCAGCGGGCTCGATACCGTGGGCGTGCGCATGCCGGCACACCCGCTCACCCTGGAGCTGCTGCGCACGCTGCCCTTCCCGCTCGCGGCGCCCAGCGCGAACCCCTTCGGCTACGTGAGCCCCACCACCGCGCAGCATGTGATGGACCAGCTCGGCGCGCGCATCCCGTACATCCTCGATGGCGGCGCGTGCACGGTGGGTGTGGAGAGCACGATCATCGGGATGGAGGAGGGGCAATGGGTCCTGTATCGTCCTGGTGGAGTGCCGGTGGAAGCCATCGAGGAGGTGATCGGCACGGTGCGCCCGCAGGTGAAGCAGGTGCTGCCCGTGGCGCCCGGCATGCTCGAGAGCCACTACGCGCCGCGCAAGCCGGTGTTCATCGGCGACATCGCGGCGCTCCTGCAGGCGCATCCAGGACGTGGCGGCGTCATCAGTTTCACGCGTGATCACGGGGCCTGGCGCAACGAGGTGCTTTCGCCCACCGGCGACCTCAGCGAGGCCGCGCGCCAACTCTTCGCGGCCCTGCGCAGGTTGGATGCGAGCGAAGCGGACGTGATCCTGGCCGAGGTGTTCCCGAACGACGGCCTGGGCCGCGCGATCAACGACCGCTTGAAGCGCGCGGCGGCGAAACGGTGATCACCACCGCCTGAACGGCCGCTTCATTCGTTGCCACAAGGTGGGCTTGTAGGCCACCACCAGGCCGAGGATCGCGGTGTGCTGCTGCTCCAGCTTCAGGTCGCCGAGGTCGATGACGGAACGGGCAACGGTCGTTCCAGCGCTCCGGGCCATGGCGATGGGCACGCAGAAGGGCAGCTTGTCCGGGTCCACCCTGCGTTCCTGCTGGGCATGCCCGTTCGCCGTGATGCGCAGGGTGATGGCGCCCTTCGCGTCCGCTTCTGCAGGGAAACCGAAGCCGCCGTTCGCATCGGTGCAGCAATGCAGGCCGGTCTCCAGCCATTCCACCGTTGCACCGCGCAGTACCGCACCGGAGGTGGCGTCCACCACGCGACCGCTCAGCGGCAGGTGCGCCACATCCACCGTGTCGGTGCACATGGAGGTCATGACCGGTCCCCCCAACGGAATGTCCGTGATCCTGTGCGTGGTGTAGCCTACGGTGCGCACCTCGATCGCGATGGGCCCGGAGCGCAGTTCGGTCGGAACGTTCAGCGCGAACCGGCCATCCACGTCCGTGTTGGTGCCGTGCTCCGTGCCCGCGATCCGCACCACGGCGAACGGCAGCGCTTCACCGGTCCCCTCGTCCACGGCCCGGCCGCGGATGAGCACACGGTCGTCCGCCAGGTCGAACAGCCCGGTTCCACGCGCATCACCATACGTGCCGGGCACGCCACCGGTGATCACCTGCACCTCCTCGATGGCGCTGCGGGGAATACCCGTGCCTTGGGTCACTTCGACCTTGACGCCATCGATGTAGTAGTACGTGCCATTCACCGAAGCGCAGTTGGGGCGCACCTGGGCCTGGCCGGTGAGCGCCTCCTCCACCATCACGGTGTCGCCTATGATCGGCTGGTCGATCACGGGCGGGATCGAACGCGGCACGGGAGCCACTTCGCCCATCTTGATCGGTGCGGCGGCTGTGTCGATGGCCTGCGGTGCGTCGATACGGGGTTTGCCCATGCGCAGGGTGTTCGGCGGCGCCGGCCGCTCGATCGCGGGCTTCCCCTTCACATGCACATCGCCCTGCGCCACGGCCTCCTGTCCGGCCGCCACCGCCAGCAACGAGGTGAAGGCCGCCACGGGGAGCGCGCTGCGCGAGGGTTCCGGTGCGCCCAACAGTCGGTCCAGCTGCCGCGGGTCGAAGCGTGCGCACTTGGGCCTGGAGTCGCTGGTGAACAGGGCCACCAGCTCGGCATCGGTGGCGCGGGTCAGGTCGGCCACGCTGTGCTGGCAGCTGTCGCAGAAGCGCGCTGTCATACCGGCCGCCGAGCCGGGGGTCATGGCGTTCCAGTCCTCGTGGCAGGGCTTGGGCACGGTAAGAGTGATGCGCATGGTGGTGTTTTCCGGGGATGATGCGGGAACGGGTGGAATTGCATGATCGGTACACCCGGGAGGGCTGGAGGTTCGGTCCGTTGGCTTGAGCGATCTTTGCGCCCCCTCCGGGCGTTCAGGAACACATGAAGAAGCGCATCGCCATCCTTGGCAGCACGGGCAGCATCGGCACGCAGGCCCTGGACGTGGTTCGTGAGCAGCCCGACCACTTCGAGGTGGAGCTGCTCACCGCCGGCCGCAACGCCGCCCTGCTGATCGAGCAGGCCAGGGCCTTCAACCCCAACACGGTGGTGATCGGGGACGAGGCGCAATACGAAGCGGTGCGCGACGCCCTGTTCCCGCTCGGCATCAAGGTGTTCGCGGGCGCCAAGGCCATTGAGCAGGCCGTGACCATGGACGGCATCGACGTGGTGCTGACGGCCATGGTGGGCTACGCAGGGTTGCGGCCTACACTGGCGGCGATCAACGCCCAGAAGCCCATCGCCCTGGCCAACAAGGAAACGCTGGTGGTGGCCGGTGAGCTGGTCACCTCGCTTGCACGCGCCAAGGCCGTGAACATCTACCCGGTGGACAGCGAGCACAGCGCGATCTTCCAGTGCCTGGTGGGCGAGTGGCAGAACCCGATCGAGAAGGTGGTGCTCACGGCCAGCGGCGGTCCGTTCCGCGGCCGCACGCGCGAGCAGCTCGCCACCGTCACCAAGGCGCAGGCCCTGAAGCACCCCAATTGGGACATGGGCGCCAAGATCACCATCGACAGCGCCAGCCTCATGAACAAGGGCTTGGAGGCGATCGAAGCGAAGTGGCTCTTCAACCTGAAGCCGGAGCAGGTGGAGATCGTGGTGCATCCGCAGAGCATCATCCACAGCCTGGTGCAGTTCCGCGACGGAAGTATGAAGGCGCAATTGGGCCTGCCGGACATGAAGCTGCCGATCCAGTACGCGCTGGCCTACCCCGATCGCCTTGCCACCACCTGGCCGCGCTTCGACTTCGCGAAGTACCCGTCGCTCACCTTCGAGGCGCCCGACCTCGGCACCTTCCGCAACCTGGCCCTGGCGCTGGAGGCCATGCAACGCGGCGGCAACGCCCCCTGCGTGCTCAACGCGGCCAACGAGGTGGCGGTCGAGCTCTTCCTCCACGACCGCATCGGCTTCCTGGAGATGAGCGACCTGATCGAAGAACGCCTGGCAAAGGCCACCTTTGTGGCCCGCCCCACGCTCGACGACCTCGAGGCCAGTGATGCGGAGACCCGCGCCCTGGCGCGTTCCTGGAACCAACCTGCATGAGCTTCCTGAGCACCACCGTCCAGCTGATCCTCAGCCTCTCCATCCTCGTGGTGCTGCACGAGCTGGGCCACTACCTGCCTGCGCGCTGGTTCAAGACGCGCATCGAGAAGTTCTACCTCTTCTTCGACTTCCTCTTCCCCCTGCCCAACGTGCTCAACTTCTCCCTCTTCAAGAAGAAGGTGGGCGAGACCGAGTGGGGCCTGGGCTGGTTCCCCTTCGGCGGCTACGTGAAGATCGCGGGCATGGTGGACGAGAGCATGGACAAGGACCAGCTCGCCAAGCCCGCCGAGCCGTGGGAGTTCCGCAGCAAGCCGGCCTGGCAGCGCCTCATCATCATCGTGGGCGGCGTCACGGTGAACCTGGTCCTGGGCCTGCTGCTGTACATCATGATCCTGTTCGTGTGGGGCCGCGCGTACCTGCCGCTGGAGAACACCACCTACGGCGTATCGCCCAGCGAGACCATGCAGGCGCAGGGCATCGAGCCGGGCGACCGGATCATCGGTGTGGCGGGGCACGATGTGCGCTCGCTGGACGAGGTGGGCAAGGCCATCCTGATCCACGGCGCGCGCGAGGTGTTCGTGGAACGCGACGGCGCGCGCCGGTCCGTGAAGCTGGCTCCCGACGTGGAGCAGGCGATCATGGACAAGGGCGAGAAGATGCTCTTCGCGCCGCGCGTGCCCTTCGTGATCGACTCCATCCTGCCCAAGGGCACGGCGCTAGCCACCGGGGCCTTCCGCAAGGGCGATAGGCTCGTGGCCGTGAACGGTGCGCCCACGCCCTTCTCCGACGCCTTCATCGATTCGCTCTCGGCGCACAAGGGCTCGTGGGCCGTGGTCACCGTGTGGCGCGATGCCGACCCCGCGAAGCCGGCCTTCATCCCGGTGGCGGTGAACGAGAAGGGCCGCATCGGTCTGGCCAACCGCGACCTCGACGAGCAGTTCACCCTGGCCACCGAGCGCTACGGCTTCTTCCAGGCGATCCCCGCCGGCATCGGCTTCGGCCTCAACACCCTGGGCAACTACGTGAACAGCCTGAAGCTCGTGTTCAGCGCCAGCGGGGTGAAGCAGATGGGCGGCTTCGGCAGCATCGGCGGTCTCTTCGGGGAGTGGGGCGACTGGCAGACCTTCTGGGGCGTGACCGCGCTGCTCAGCATCATCCTCGCCTTCATGAACATCCTGCCCATCCCCATGCTCGATGGCGGGCACATGGTCTTCATCCTGTGGGAGATGGTCACGCGCCGGGCCCCGAGCCAGAAGGTGATGGAGGTGGCCCAGATGATCGGCATGGCCTTCCTGCTGGCCCTGATCATCTTCGCCAACGGCAACGACCTGTTCAAGGCGATCACCGGGAAATAGGCCCGGAACCCGCTTCCGGTCTTCTGCGTACACGGGGCATGTGATCCTCCCCGCCATGGCCCGTGTAGTGCTCATCGAAGACGACGCCCTCGTTCGCACCCTGCTCATGCGGCGCATGACGCAGGCCGGCTGGAGCGTGATCCCCCTGCGCGACACGCGCGGGCTGGAGGACCTGCTCATCGCGGAGCCGGCGGACCTGCTGGTGATGGACGTGGGCCTGCCCCATGGCGATGGGCTTTCAGCAGTGGAGTCCCTGCGGGCGCGGGGCATCACCACGCCCGTGCTGGTGATCACCGCCTACGAGCTGCCCCACCTGAGCACCGCGGCCCGGAGCGTGGGCGCGAACGACCTGGTGCAGAAGCCCTTCGACCAGGAGGAGCTGATCGCCCGCATGGCGCGGTTGCTGGCGGCCTGAGGCCCCTGGTGCCCGGTGCCCGTTCCGTGGGCATCTTCGCACCGTGTCCTTCACCGATGATG
>JBIJCH010000103.1:0-7056 GCA_044344815.1 Flavobacteriales bacterium
TGCTCGTCGCCTTGTGCCTGGCAGCGCTGATGGGACACCCCGGGATCGGCGGAACGGGCCTGTGGGAGCGCCTGCTGCCGGAGGTGAAGGCGCCATCCCTGCATCACGTGCTCTCCCTTTCCTGGGTGCGCATGGGCATGCTTGCGGCGATCTTCTTCGCCACCCTGGAAATGGTCCTTGGCCGGCGGCTGCCCGTCCGCGCAACCGTGCCTTAGAGCAGCGCCTTCGCCGCGTTGAGGGCGGCCTCGTAGTCGGGCTCGCTGCCGAGCTCGGGGGTGAGCTCGAAGTAGCGGATGAAGCCCTCCTTGTCGATCACCCATACGGCCCGGCAGGTCACGCCTTCCATGGGCCCTTCGGCGATCGCGGCACCCCAGGTGGTGCAGAGGTCGCGGAAGCGGAAGTCGCTGCCGGTATGCACGTTGGCGATGCCTTCGGTCTCGCAGAACCGCTTCATGGCGAAGGGCAGGTCCATGCTCATCACGAGCACCTGGGCGCCGAGGCCGGCGGCCATCTGGTTGAAGGTGCGGGTCTCGGTCGCACACACGCTGGTATCCAGGCTGGGAACGGACACGAGCACCACCACCTGGCCCTTGAGCGAGGCGAGGTCGGCATTGCTGCGGTCCTGTTTCACGAAACGGAGCTGCGGGGCGGCAGCGCCCACGCCGGGCATGGCGCCGATGGTACGGGGTTGAGGCATTGGTAAGGGAAGGATGGGATGGTGGGACGCGCGTGAACGAAAGCGTTCCGATGGCCGAACACGCGGACGGCCCTATTGTTCGCTCATCGCCTTGGGGATGGCCTCCTCATAGACCTTGCGGGCATCCTCGATGGTGCCGAACGGCTCGTCGTCGACCACGAGCTTGCCCTTGGTCACGTGGCCCAGGAGAATGAAGGGCACCTTGCTGAGGCGCATCACGTCGAGGAACTCGGTCTCCCGGTCCTCGCCGAGGGCGACCACCACGCGTCCCTGCCCCTCGCCGAAGAGGAAGGCATCAGTGCGCAGTTCGCTGTCGGTGACGACGTCGAAGCCAAGGCCGCCGGGGAGGCCCATCTCCACCAGGGTGGTCCAGAGGCCTCCGTCGCTCACGTCGTGGGCGCTGGCGATGAGCCCCTTCTTGATCAGGTGCGCGATCACCACATGCGTGAGGTGCTCCTCGCGCAGGTCGAACCAGGGGGCCGGGGAGCGGTGCACGTTGTGCTGGCGCACCAGGTACTCGCTGGAGGCGATGTCGTTGGTGACCCGGCCGATCAGGAAGATGAGGTGGCCCTTCTCCTGGAAGGCGAGCGTCATCCGCTTGCTGATGTCGTTCACCACGCCCACCATGCCTATCGTGGGTGTGGGGAACACGGCCACATCGCCCTTGTCGGTCACGGTCTGGTTGTAGAAGCTCACGTTGCCGCCGGTAACAGGGGTCTTGAACTCGCGGCAGGCCTCGCCCATGCCCTTGATCACCTGGGCGAACTGCCAGTACACCTCGGGGTCGTAGGGATTGCCGAAGTTGAGGCAGTTGGTGACGCCGCAGGGCTCTCCACCCGAGCATACGATGTTGCGCGCCGCCTCGCTCACGGCGATCATGGCGCCCACGTAAGGGTCGGCGTGCACGTAGCGGCCGTTGCAGTCCACGGTGACGGCGAGCCCCTTGCCGGTCTCACGCACGAGCACGAGCCCGGCATCGCTGGGGGCGTTGGTGCTCATGTTGCCGGTGCGCACCATGGTGTCGTACTGTTCGTACACCCAGCGCTTGCTGGCGATGTTGGGGCTGGCGAGCAGGTCGTAGGCCACGGCCTTCAGGTCCTCGGGCTCGGGCACCATGTCGATGCTGAAGCGCTTGTTCTCGGCGTAGTAGGCCGGTTCGCGCTGTTCGCGCACGTACACGGGGGCACCGCCGCCCAGCACGAGGCTCTCGGCCGGCACGGTGGCCACCAGTTCACCGTGCCAGAAATAGCGCAGCGTGCCGCCCTTGCCCGCCGGAGCTCCCGGCATAGGCGCGGCCTCGGTCACGGTGCCGATCTCCACGCAGTGCAGGTCCCACTTGTGGAAGATGGCCTTCACCTCGGCCTCGCGGCCCTTCTTCACCACCACCAGCATGCGCTCCTGGCTCTCGCTCAGGAGGATCTCCCACGGGCGCATGCCCTCCTGGCGGGTGGGCACGCGGTCCAGGTGGATGTCCATGCCGCTCTCCCCTTTCGCGCTCATCTCGCTGGTGCTGCAGGTGATGCCGGCGGCACCCATGTCCTGCATGCCGATGATGGCGTCGGTCTGCGCGAGCTCCAGGCTGGCCTCGAGCAGGAGCTTCTCCATGAAGGGGTCGCCCACCTGCACAGCGGGAAGGTCGTCCATGCTGGTGTCGGTGATGTCCTTGCTGGCGAAGCTGGCCCCGTGGATGCC
This sequence comes from Flavobacteriales bacterium, assembly GCA_044344815.1. Lineage (GTDB taxonomy): Bacteria > Bacteroidota > Bacteroidia > Flavobacteriales_F > PHOS-HE28 > PHOS-HE28. The sequence goes on from JBIJCH010000103.1 coordinate 2,390, forward strand.
GTCCTTGCCGGTGGCGCTGCCCACGATGAACACGGGGTTGCCCACGCCGTGGCTGGTGGCGCTGATCACGCGGTCGGTGCGCACGATGCCCACGCTCATGGCGTTCACGAGCGGGTTGGTGGTGTAGCAGGGGTCGAAGTAGACCTCACCGCCGAGCACGGGCACGCCGAACGCGTTGCCGTAGTCGCCGATCCCCTTCACCACGCCGCGCATGTGCCAGCGGCTGCTCTTCTCCCTGGTGATGTCGCCGAAGCGCAGGCTGTTGAGCTGCGCGATGGGGCGGGCGCCCATGGTGAAGATGTCGCGGTTGATGCCGCCCACACCGGTGGCCGCGCCCTGGTAGGGCTCGATGGCGCTGGGGTGGTTGTGGCTCTCGATCTTGAAGGCGCAGGCCCACCCATCGCCGATGTCGACAAGGCCGGCGTTCTCCTGGCCCGCCTCGGCCAGCAGCTTGGGACCGGTGCGGGGCAGGGTCTTGAGCTGCACGATGGAGTTCTTGTACGAACAGTGCTCGCTCCACATGGCGCTGTAGATGCTGAGCTCGGTGAAGTTGGGCACGCGGCCCAGGATCTCCTGGATGCGGGCGTACTCCTCCTCCCGAAGGCCGAGCTTCTTCGCGGTGTCCACGCCGGCAGGCTTGGTATCGGGCAGGTCGGCGGTGGGGGCGGTCTTGGTGGCCATGCGATCGTGGGTGCAGGGGATGTGCGGGGGCACAAAGAAAACCATTGCAGCGGGCACCGCAGCGGGCCCGGGCAACGGTCTACCTTGCGGACCGTCGTTCAAGGGAACGACCGCCATGGACGGGATCCTGCTCGCGATCGGGTACGCCGCAGCGCTGCTTTACGCGGTGCACCGGCTGGCGTTCTTCCGCATCGATGGCGTCCCGGGCCGCTGGGTACTGTGGACCCTGGTGCTGAAGCTGCTGGCCGGGACGGCCTTGTGGGCCGTGTACACCTTCCTGTACGACGACCGCCCGAACGCCGACATCTACCGGTATTTCGACGACAGCGCGGTGATGTACGGCGCGCTGAAGGAAAGCCCGGAGGACTACGTGCGCATGCTCACCGGCATCGGCAACGACAATCCGCACTTCGACACGCAGTACTACCGGGTGATGAACAACTGGTACCGGAAGTACGAGAGCAACATGTACAACGACGCGCACACCATCATCCGGTTCAATGCGCTCGTGCGGCTGGTCTCCTTCGGCAGCATCCACGTGCATACGGTGTTCGCGGCGTTCCTCGCCTTCGTGGGCGGCATCGGCCTGGTGCGGGCGGTGTCGCCGCTGCGGCCCGAGCTGGTGCGGCCGGTCTTCCTGGCCACCTTCCTGGTCCCCTCGGTGCTGTTCTGGGGCAGCGGCGTGATCAAGGAGAGCTTCCTGTTGTTCGCGCTGGGCTTGCTGCTGTGGCTCACCTTCGGCTGCCTCGCGGGGCGCATCCGCGGCCTGCTCCTCACCCTGGCGGTCCCCCTGGTGGCGCTGCTGTTCTTCCTGAAGTTCTACGTGCTGATGAGCATGGCGCCCGCGCTCATCGCCCTGGCCTGGTGCCGGTGGCGGCCGCATCGTCCCTGGCTCGTCTTCCTGCTGATCCACGGCGTGTTCCTGGTGGCCGGCCTGAACAGCGCCCTGCTGGTGCCCGGGTTCGACATCCTGGACACGCTGGCCTGGAAGCAGAAGGACTTCATCGGCCTGGCCACGAGCGTGGACAGCGGGAGCTACATCCCCGTGGCCTACCTCGAGCCCACCTTCGCCAGCTTCGCCGCACAGGCCCCACGCGCGCTGCTCACCACCTTCCTGGGCCCGCTGCTCACCTGGTCGAACGGCGCCATGGGGCTTGTGAGCGCCATGGAAACGCTCGTGCTCGTGTGGCTCATCGCCGTGCTCCTGCGCAGGCGCAGGACCTGGGCCTCGACCGACCAGGCCTTCGTGCTCTTCTGCCTCGGCTACGTGATGCTGCTCGCCCTGGTGATCGGGTGGACCACCCCGGTGATGGGGGCCGTGGTGCGCTACCGGGTGCCCCTGCTGCCCTTCCTGCTCTATGCGGCCCTGATGGTGACCGATGCGGAGCGGTTGCTGGCGCGATGGCCCTGGCTGCGACCTTTGCGCGCATGAACCGTTCGACCGCGGCGCTCGCCGCCACCCTGCTCTTCGCCAGTTGCGCCTACAAGAACAAGGAGGCCGACCTGGTGGTGCACAACGCGCGCATCATCACGCTCGACAGCGAAAGCAGCGTGCAGCAGGCCATGGCCATCAAGGACGGGCGCATCGTGGAGCTCGGTCCCGAGCGCGAGGTGCTGAACCGGTACCGGGCCGCCGATACCTACGATGCGGCAGGGCAGGTGATCGTGCCCGGCCTCATCGACGGGCACTGCCATTTCCTGGGCTACGGGCTGAACAAGCAGAAGGTGGACCTGCACGGGGCCCGGAGCTGGGACGAGGTGCTCGAGCGCGCGCAGGCCTTCGCCGACGCCCATCCGGGCGCGACCTGGCTGCTGGGCCGCGGCTGGGACCAGAACCTGTGGGCCGACCGGACCATGCCCGACAACGCGCGCCTCAACGCGCTCTTCCCCGACCGGCCGGTGCTGCTGCAGCGTGTGGACGGCCATGCCGCCGTGGTGAACGAGGCGGCGATGAAGGCCGTGGGCCTCGATCCCGATGCGGCGGTCGAGGGCGGCCTGGTGGTGAAGCGCGACGGCCGCGCGACGGGCCTGCTCGTGGACAACGCCGTGAACGTGTTCCAGGCCATCTTCGACCAGGCCGACGAAGCCACCAAGCGCAAGGCCTTGCTCGACGCGCAGGCCGACTGCTTCGCGGCGGGGCTCACGATGGTGGTGGACGCGGGCCTGGACACCGGCAGCATCGCGCTCATCCGGCGCATGCAGCAGGAGGGAGCGCTGAAGATGCGGATCTACGCCATGGTGGCCGACGCGCCGGCGAACCTCGCCCACTTCGCGCGCACCGGCCCCATCGCCGATGAGCGCCTGTGGGTTCGAAGCGTGAAGGTTTACGCCGATGGGGCCCTGGGCTCGCGCGGCGCACTGCTCAAGGCCCCCTACCACGACCACGCCGGCCACCATGGGCTGCAGCTGGCCTCGCGTGAGCACTTCGCCGAGGTGGCGAAGTGGTGCAAGGACCACGGCTTCCAGATGAACACCCACTGCATCGGCGACAGCGCCAACAAGCTGCTGCTCGACGTGTACGCCGAGGTGCTGGGCGGCACAAACGACCTGCGGTGGCGGATCGAGCACGCCCAGGTGGTATCGCCATCGGACCGCCCGCTCTTCGCGCGCTACAGCATCATCCCCAGCGTACAGCCCACCCACGCCACCAGCGACGGTCCCTGGGCCGGTGACCGCCTGGGACCTGAGCGCATCGGCCATGCCTATGCTTACAAGGACCTGTTGCAGGAGCTGGGCCTGCTGGCGCTGGGCACCGACTTCCCGGTGGAGGGGATCGACCCGCTGCAGACCTTCCGCAGCGCGGTGCTGCGACAGGCGGCCGACGGCTGGCCCGAGGGCGGCTACCACGTGGAGAACGCCCTTTCCAGGGAAGAAGCCCTGCGCGGTATGACCCTGTGGAACGCGCTGGCCACCTTCACCGAGAAAGAAGTGGGCACCCTGGAGGCCGGCAAACGGGCCGACTTCACCGTGCTGGACCGCGACCTGCTAACCGTGCCGGCGGACCAGTTGAAGCGGGCGAAGGTGAGGGCCACCTTCGTGAACGGCGAGCGCGTGCACTGATAAGCGCCGCACCCCGCCCGGCCCGGCGGTCCTGAGCTTTGGTGTTCGGCGCGCTCAAGCGGTCCGCCAGGCACAGGCGTGCGCACGACCGCACGCAGAACGCGGAATGCGTGGATGGGTCCCGGGCAGCCGTTCTGGCGTTGTTGCGATGGCATCCATCGGATGGATGAGGCGTGCCGAGCGCGGCCCGGGCGCCCGGGTATCTGTGGCGCCATGGGCATCATGCTGAACGACGTGCGCTTCCTGGTGAACGCCAGGGCCGAGGGCGTCTCCTTCGCACGCACGCTCACGCTGGGCCGGTTGAACTGGTACGTACGGCCCGGTTCGCTCGCCCGCTGGGCGGAACGCACCGGCCACGACCTCACGGGACTGGAGGTGGACCGGCTCACCGGCGCCTATGGCGAGCCCTTCCTCCACTGGCTGGGGGCCACGCAGGTGGACAGCATGGACGTGAGCGCGTATGAGGGCGCCACGGTCCTTCATGACCTGAACCAGCCGGTGCCCGCGCACCTGAAGGGGGCGTACTCGGTGGTGTTCGATGGCGGCACCCTGGAGCACATCTTCAACTTCCCCCAGGCGGTGCGCAACTGCATGGAGATGACGGCGGTGGGCGGCCACCTGCTGCTGTGCAGCCCGGCGAACAACGAGATGGGGCATGGCTTCTACCAGTTCAGTCCGGAGCTGTGGTACCGGGTGCTCTCTCCCGAGAACGGCTTCACCGTGGAGCGTATGCTGATGTACGCGCAGGTGCACGAGCACGAGGGAGACGAGCTCTTCGAGGTGGCCGACCCCCTGGCGATGGGCGAGCGCGTGGTGTTGATCAACCATCACCCGACCTACCTGCTCATCCAGGCGCGGCGCACGGCCGATGTGCCCCTGTTCACCCGCACACCGCAGCAGAGCGATTACGCCACGGCCTGGAACGC
>JBIJCH010000340.1:0-3130 GCA_044344815.1 Flavobacteriales bacterium
GGAGAAGATCCGCAAACAAATTGAGGACGAAATTGTGGAGTTGGGCAAGCGCACCACCATTGAATTGGGCATTCACGGACTGCATCCGGAGCTCATCCGCATGGTGGGTCGCATGAAGTACCGCAGCTCCTACGGCCAGAACCTGCTCCAGCACAGCCGCGAGGTGGCCAACCTCAGCGCCATCATGGCCAGCGAGCTCGGCCTGAACCCCAAGACCGCCAAGCGCGCCGGCCTGCTGCACGACATCGGCAAGGTGCCCGACGAGGAGCCCGAGCTGCCGCACGCCCTGCTGGGCATGAAGCTCGCCGAGAAATACGGCGAGAAGCCCGACGTGTGCAACGCCATCGGTGCGCACCACGACGAGATCGAGATGACCACCCTCTTCTCCCCGATCGTGCAGGCCTGCGACGCCATCAGCGGGGCCCGTCCCGGTGCCCGCCGCGAGGCCGTGGAGCAGTACATCCAGCGCCTGAAGGACCTCGAGGGCCTGGCCATGAGCTACCAGGGCGTGTCCAAGGCCTTCGCCATCCAGGCGGGCCGCGAGCTGCGTGTGATGGTGGAGAGCGACCGCGTGACCGACCAGGAGGCCGATTCGATGAGCATGAGCATCGCCGAACGCATCCAGAACGAGATGACCTACCCCGGCCAGGTGAAGATCACGGTGATCCGGGAGAAGCGCAGCGTGGCCGTGGCCAAGTAGGACGCGACCTTGCACCGAACGAGGGGGGCGGCGTGTGCCGCCCCTTTTCTTTGCACCATGCCGCCCCATCGCGATCGCCTCGACCTTGTGTTCCAGTGGGAGGTGCGCACCTGGTCGCGGGCCTACCCGCTCTGGTGCGAGGCCTTGCGCCCCGTTGAGGGGACCGGGGGCACGGCGCTGGCCCTGGGCGAGCGCGATGGCGGCCTGAGCCTGTTCCTGGCCGGGCACGGCCTTACCACCGTGTGCAGCGACCTGCGCGGGCCGACCGAAAGAGCGCGCACGCTGCACCGCGAGCAGGGGGTGGCCGACCGCATCACCTATGCCAGCATCGATACGCTCGCCATACCGCACCCTGAAGGGCGGTTCGACGTGGTGGCCTTCAAGAGCATGATCGGTGCACTGGGCGACCGCGAACGGCAGGTGCAGGCCCTGCGCGAGATGCACCGTGTGCTGAAGCCTGGCGGTGTGCTCCTGTTCGCCGAGAACCTCGCCGGCACCCGGATGCACCGGTGGCTGCGCAAGCGGTTCGTCGCCTGGGACCACTATTGGCGCTACCTGTCATGGCCCGCCGACCGCCAGCTGTTCGCGCCCTACGCCAAGCTGGACGTGAGGACCACGGGGCTCCTGGCCAACCTGGGGCGCAGCGAGGCCCAGCGCGACCTGCTGGCCCGGTGCGACGGGCTCCTGTGCCGTGCCGTCCCTGCGCGCTGGCACACCGTGGTGTACGGGGTGGCCACCAAATAGCCCGTGTTCACAAGTGAACGCCTCGCGGGCACCGGCTTCCGGGGGGCGCGGTAGCTTCGCCGCGTACAGGCCATGTCCGCGCGCCCGCTTCCCATGCACGCCATCCTCGTCACCGGTGGGGCCGGCTTCATCGGTTCGCATGTGTGCGATGCGTTGATCGGGGCGGGCATGTCCGTGCGCTGCTTCGACAGCTTCATCACCGGTCAGGAGGCGAACATCGACCACCTGATCGGGTCCTCGGGTTTCGAACTGGTGCGCGGCGACATCCGCGACCAGGCCTCCGTGATGCACGCCGTGCGCGGCATGGATGCCGTGGTGCACCTGGCCGCCCTGGGCTCGGTGCCGCGCTCCATCGCCGATCCCCTCGCGAGCGAGGCCGCCAACCTGCAGGGCTTCCTGCATGTGCTGGAGGCCTGGCGTGCCGAGGGGCGGGGAGGCCGGCTGGTCTATGCCAGCAGTTCCAGCGTGTACGGCGACTCGACCGCATCGCCCAAGCGCGAGGGCCAGGAGGGAAGGCCCCTTTCACCCTACGCCGTCACCAAGGCCATGGACGAGGTGTACGCCGCGCTCTACCACCGGCTGTACGGCGTGCGCTCCATCGGCCTGCGCTTCTTCAACGTGTTCGGGGAGCGGCAGGACCCCGAGGGGCCCTACGCGGCCGCGATCCCCCGCTTCATCCGGGCGTTGATGCGGCACGATCGCCCCGAGATCTACGGGGATGGCAGCCAGACCAGGGATTTTACCTACGTGGGCAACGCCGTGCGCGCCGTGCTGCTCGCGCTGTCGACCACCGATCCGCGCGCCGAAGGAGCGGTGTGCAACGTGGCCGTGGGCGACAGCATCGCCTTGAACGACCTGCTGGGCCTGATCCGCGAGCGGGTCGCCGCGATCGACCCGACGGTCGGCGGCATCCAGCCGGTGCACCGGCCCGACAGGCCGGGGGATGTGCGTCATTCCCTGGCCGACATCGGCCGGGCGGCCGACCTGATTGGCTATGCCCCGGCCATGGACGTGGCCGCGGGGCTTGACCGCACCGTGCCCTGGTATGTGCGGCACGGCGCGTGACCGCCCGACTACCTTAGGCCCATGCTGAGCAAACGGGCCAAGTACGCCCTGCATGCCCTGATGGTGCTCGCCCGCGCCCGGCAGGAGGGACCCCTGCCCGCCTCCGTGATCGCCGAGCGGGCCCGTGTGCCGGCAAAGTTCCTCGAGGCGATCCTGGTCGACCTGCGCAAGGCCGGGCTCATCGCCAGCCGCAAGGGCCGGGGTGGTGGCCACGTGCTGCGCCGTTCCCCCGATGCCATCAACACCGCCGAGGTGTTCCGCCTGTTCGATGGCGCCATCGGCCTGCTGCCGTGCGTGACCCACCACTACTACCAACGCTGCGAGGAGTGCGTGGACGAGGCCGGATGCGGGATGCACGCCGTGTTCGCCGAGGTGCGCGCCGCCACCGTGGACATGCTCAAGCGCGCCACCCTGAGCGACCTGCTGGCCCGGGAGGACCGGCCCCGGCGACGCAAGGCCGGAAAATAATCCTATCAATTCAGTATGGATTTTCATCTTTGCGGTCATGACACCCGCCGAGCTCATCGTGCTGTTCACCCTGGTGGGCGCCGTGGTGCTGTTCATCAGCGAGAAGCTGACCATCGACCTGGTGGCCATGCTCATCATCCTGGTGCTGGTGCT
>JBIJCH010000317.1:0-3348 GCA_044344815.1 Flavobacteriales bacterium
GGGCCAGCGCATCATGGACAGCGCCCTGGTGAAGGAGCTGGACATGGACATCATCTCCATCCGCCGCGAGGGGCAGCTCTTCACCCTGCCGGCCGGCGACATGGTGCTGGCCGCCGGCGACGTGCTCCACGTGCGCTGCGATGTGCCGCGCATCCGTGCGCTCAAGGACCGCGCGCACATCAGCGTGGAGCCCAGCCTGCGCCTGGCCAACGACGACCTGAAGCGCCGCGGCACCATGCTCGTGGAGCTTGTGATCACCAGCACCAGCGAACTGGAGGGCAAGACCATCGGCGAGGCCGACCTCATCAGGGCCTACCGCGCCGTGCCGCTCGCCGTGCGCCACCGCGAGGACGTGGTGCACGAACGCCTGCACGATGTGGTGCTGCGCAGCGGCGACGTGGTGCTGGCCGAGGTGCGCACCCACTTCGTGCAGCGGCTCAAGGAGATGGAAGGGGGGCCTGACAGCCCCTTCGTGATCCTCGCCGAGCAGGAGGGGGTGGCGGCCTTCGACCGCGACCGCTTCCTGCTGGTGGGCGGCATCCTGGCCCTGGTGATCGCGGCGGCCTCGCTGGAACTGCTGCCGGTGGTGGTGGCCGCCCTGGCCGGGGTGGTCGCCCTGGTGCTCACCCGCAGCCTCACCATGAAGGAGGTGTACGACGCCATCGACTGGAAGATCTTCTTCCTGATGGCCGGTGCCCTGAGCCTGGGGACGGCCATGCAGAAGTCGGGGCTGGCCGACCGCATCGCCGGGGGACTGGTGGGCGGGCTGGGGCCGTGGGGGCCGGTGGCCATCCTGTCCGGCCTTTACCTCGCCACGGCCCTCCTCACCGAGGTGATGAGCAACACCGCCACCGCCGCGCTGCTCGCCCCCATCGCCATCGCCACGGCCCGCGCCCTCGAGCTGAGCCCCACGCCCTTCCTCATGGCTGTCACCTTCGCGGCCAGCGCCAGCTTCATGACCCCCATCGGTTACCAGACCAACACCATGATCTACGGCGCGGGCCGCTACAAGGCGCGCGACTTCCTGCGCGTGGGTGCTCCCCTGGCCCTGCTGCTGTGGCTGGCGGCCACGCTGCTGATCCCGGTGCTGTACCCCTTCAAGCCCTGATCCGGCCCGCTTTCAGGCGTTCCACCAGATGACCAGGGCGATCGCGGCGCCGGTCATCAGCAGGAGCGTGAGCAGTCCCAGCGCGTTCGACCAGCGACCGTTCACCTGGTCGCCCATGATGCCGGGCTGGTTGCACAGGTGCAGGATCACCGCGATCAGCACCGGTGCCGTGAGCCCGTAGAGCACGGCGGTCCACAGCAGGGCCTGTATCGGGCCGATGCCCAGCTGCTCCAGCGAAAGCCCCAGGCCGATGGACACCACCATGGTGAGGTAGAAGCCCTTGGCCTCATGGAACTTGCGGTCGAGGCCCTCGTGCCAGCCGAAGGTCTCCGCGAGCATGTAGCTGAGCGATCCCGCCAGCACCGGTATGGCCAGCAGGCCCGTGCCCAGGATGCCGCAGGCGAACAGCGCGTAGGTGAGGTCGCCGGCCAGCGGGCGCAGGGCCTCGGCGGCCTGCTCCACCGTGCGGATGTCGTGCGTGCCGGCATGGAACAGCACCGTGCCGGTGGTGAGGATGATGAAGAAGAAGACCACGTTGGTGAGCAGCATCCCCATCCGCACGTCGGTGTTCATCGCCCGCATCATCCGCTTGTCCACCACCAGGTGCCGCTGGTTCACCTCCTCCACCTCCATGCTCGCCTGCCAGAAGAAGAGGTAGGGGCTGATGGTGGTGCCCAGGATGCCCACCAGGGCCATCAGGTAGGTGCGGTTGGCATCCAGGTCGGGCCATACCGAACTCACCAGCGCCTCGCGCCAATCGGTGGTGGTGAGGAAGGGGATGAGGATGTAGCTGAACAGCACGATGCAGAGCCACTTGAGCACCGTGGCGATCTGGCGGTAGTTCCACACGATGAGGGCCGTGACGAGCAGCACCGAGATCACCACGCTGGCCAGGAACGACGGGATGCCCGGTGCGATCAGGTGCACCACCGCGCCCATGCTGGCGATGTCGGCCCCGATGTTGAGCGTGATGGCGGGGAAGCTGAGCAGCAGGACGAGCGTGGTGAGCCAGCGCGGATAGTGCCTGCGGATGTTGCCCATGAGACCGGTGCCGGTGACCAGGCCGATCCGGGCGCACATCTCCTGCATCGCCACCATCAACGGATAGGTCGCCAGTGCCGTCCACAGCAGCTTCGGTCCGAACTGCGCGCCGGCCTGGGAATAGGTGGCGATGCCGCTGGGGTCGTCGTCGCTCGCCCCGGTGATGAGGCCCGGCCCCAGCTTGCGCCAGATCCGCTGGAACCGCGTTGCCATGCCGTGCAAAGGTGCACCACCGCCCATCGCCCACCAACGCCATTGGTCCATCGGGCTCCCCACCAGTGGCCCGGTATGTGCATCTTGCCGGTCCCATTCACGACCATGCGCCGCTCGATACACCTCCTTGCCCTGCTCGCCGCCTCGCGTCTCTGCGCCCAATCCGCCTCCGACGATGGGCTCGGCGCCTCCCTTGACGCGGTGCTGCAACGCTATTACGATGAGGCCGACCCTGGCGCCACGGCGCTTGTCGCCTTGGACGGGCAGGTGCTCTGGGCCGGTTCCGTCGGCAAGGCCGATCCGCGCGCGCGCACCGCGATCGACACCACCGACGTGCTGCGCATCGGCTCGCTCACCAAGCAGTTCACCGCCACCGCCATCATGCAGCTGGCCGAGGAGGGGATGGTGGGCCTTCAGGCCGACATCCGCAGCTACATCGACTTCCCCAAGAAGGAGCACACCATCACCGTGGAGCACCTGCTCACGCATACCAGTGGCATCCCCAACTACACCGACCTGCCCACCTTCACCCCGAAGCTCTACGGCAAGGACGTGCTGGTGAAGGACGTGGTGGCCACCTTCAAGGACCTGCCGCTGGAGTTCGAGCCCGGCACGCAATGGCGCTACAGCAACAGCGGGTACATCCTGCTGGGCCTGATCATCGAGAAGGTGAGCGGGCTGAGCTACGAGGGCTACCTCCGCGAGAACATCTTCGGGCCGGCCGGCCTCACCAGTACCACCGCCTCGCCGGCCAACGACCTGGTGGAGGGTGAGATCGAGGGGTTCCGGCGGGAAGGCGATGCCTGGAAGCAGGCCGTCCCCATCAGCCTCTCGTGGCCCTTTGCAGCGGGTGTGATCCGCAGCACCGTGGGCGATCTCAACCGCTGGAACACCGCCGTCATGGGCGGCCGGCTGGTGCCCCCTGCGTCCATGGAGAAGGCCTTCACCGAACACACCCTGAAGGACGGCACGCCCACGCACTACGG
>JBIJCH010000368.1:0-2939 GCA_044344815.1 Flavobacteriales bacterium
CTCCACGTGCGGCGTGTCGATGATGGTCATCTCCTTCACCAGGTGGCCGGCGCCGGCGAACACGTCGATGGTCCACAGCACGTAGCGGATGTCCACGCTGATGGTGCGCTGCAGCTCGGGCTCGTACGCGATGTCGCCGCTCATGGCCTCCCAGTTGCCGTCGAAGGCGATGCCGATGAGCTCGCCGTAGCCGTTGATCACGGGGCTGCCGCTGTTGCCGCCGGTGATGTCGTTCTCGCTGATGAAGCAGGTCACGAGCTCACCGCTCTTGCGGTCGGCGTAGCGGCCGTAGTTGCGGGCCTGGAGCAGCTCCTTCTGGCGCTTGGGCACGATGAACTCCTCGTTGGTGGGGTCCTCCTTCTCCAGGATGCCGTTGGCGGTGGTCACCAGGTCGTAGTGCATGGCATCGCCGGGCTTGTAGTCGTTCACCTGGCCGTAGGTGAGGCGCATGGTGCTGTTGGCGTTGGGGTACCACATCCTGTTGGGGTCCTTCTCGCGCATGGCGGCCACCATCAGGCGGTAGCCCTCGTCGATCTTCACCTGGCTGGCCTGGATGGCGGGTCCCAGCTGGCCGCGGTACACGTTCATGCAGCTCAGCATGGTCTGGATGCCCATGTCCTTCTCCATCACCTTCAGCGAGGGCTTGGCCAGGAAGGCATCGAGGCGCTTGCGGTCGGTGAGGATGCTGGTGGCGAACATGGCCTTGGCCCAGGCGTGGAAGTCGCCCTTGTACTTCTTCTCGATGGTGTTCATGATGTCGGGCTGCAGGCCGCGCTCCACGTCGTTGTGGATCATCTCGAACATGGCGGCCGTGACCTTCTCGTCGGTGGCCGGGTTGTAGTCCTTCCAGAAGTCGTCGGCGCGGGCCTTCACGCCGGCGGCCATGGCGCTCACCTTGGCGGCGTCCTTGGGGTCGTTCTTCAGCTGGTTGTACAGGCCGAAGGTGCGGAAGCCCATCATCACCATCTCGCTGCCGAAGGCGCCCTCCTGCATGTAGGTGCTGGCCTTCTCGTACTTGGCGCGCTCGGCGTAGCCCTCGTCGAGCAGGGTCATCAGGTTGCCGTACTTGGCCTTGCGGGCGGGGTCGGCGTTCACCCAGGCCATCAGTTCCTTCTCCTGCGCGGCCTTCTTGTCGTACACCTTCAGGCGCTTGAGGCCGCGCTGCTGGCCGATGAAGTACTTCCAGTAGTTGCTCACCTGGGCGTACTTGCTGGCGTACTTGATGCGCACGGCATCGCTGGCGTCCATGTCCTGCTTGTAGAGCTCGAGCTTCTTGCCGCGCAGTTTCACGCGGCTGGGCTGCTCGGCCTCGAGGGCGAGCTTCACGCCCTGGCTGCTCAGGAAGCGGTCGGTGCTGCCGGGGTAGCCCATCACCATGGCGAAGTCGCCCTTCTCCACGCCGTTGAGGCTCACGGGGAAGTGCCACTTGGGCTTGTAGGGCACGTTGTCCTTGCTGTACTCGGCGGGTTCGCCGTTGGCGCCCATGTACACGCGGAACACGCTGAAGTCGCCGGTGTGGCGGGGCCACATCCAGTTGTCGGTGTCGCCGCCGAACTTGCCGATGGCGCTGGGGGGCGTGCCCACCAGGCGTACGTCGGGGTAGTCGATGTAGTGGAAGAGGTAGAACTCGTTGCCCTCGTACATCACCTTGAAGTCGGCGCTGTGGTGCTTCTTGTCGCCCACGGCCTCCTCCTCGAGCCTGGCGCCGATCTCCTCGATCTTGGCCTGGCGATCGGCCTCGCTCATGCCGGGCTTCAGTTCGGCGAGCACCTTGTCGGTCACGTCGTCGATGCGCTCCAGGAAGCTCACGTAGAAGCCGGCGGGCAGCTCCTGATCGCGGGTCATGGCCCAGAAGCCGTCGGTGAGGTAGTCGTGCTCCACGCTGCTGAGGCCCTGCACCGCGTCGTACCCGCAGTGGTGGTTGGTGAGCATGAGGCCCTCGGCGCTCACGATCTCGCCGCTGCAGAAGCCGCCGCCCAGGCGCGCCACCGCGTCCTTCACGCCGCTCTTGTTCAGGCTGTAGATGTCATCGGCCGTGAGCTTGAAGCCCATCTGGCGCATCTGGTTCTCATTGATCTGCTTCAGCTTGTGCAGCAGCCACATGCCTTCGCCGGCAAAGGCCATGCTGGTGCTGAGGAGCGCTGCCACGAGCAGCAGGAACGACTTTCTCATCAGGTTTCGGTTAGTGTGCAACAAGGGTTCTCTACGCAACAGTGTCCGCCTTCGCTGTGGCTTCGGCGGACGAGGGGCGCCAAAGGTAGAAGGAACGGGATCCCGTGGTGGGCGTGGGGCAGGGATGGACGGTTGGGTGGGTTCCGGAAGGGTGGCACCGGCCTCAGCGGGAGCCCTCCACGGGGGTCCACACCACGTCCTTCAGCAGGGTGTCGGCCCGCTGGGCGAAGGCCTTCAGGTCGGGCGGGGTCCTGTACCGGGCCACGATGCGCTTGTCGCGGTCGCCGCTCACGATGCGGGTGATGGTGCTGGGGAGGTCGGTCACCGGGCCGTCGTAGCTGTCCTGCAACCCGAAGTAGCCGATGGCCTCGGCCCGGGTGAGCAGTTCCTCCATGGTGGCGCGGTCCACCCGGCCGGTGTGCAGGCCCTCGCGCGGGGCGAAGGAGCGGCCCTCGTAGGTGGCGTGGCCGCTGCGGAAGATGGTCACCGTGTAGGCGGGGCACTTGCCGAAGCAGGGCGTGCGCTCCAGGCTGAAGAAGAGGCTGTCCGTGGGGCTGCCGAAGCGCTGTTCGTCACCCACGGCCTTGCGGGGACCGTCGCAGGCGAGCAGGCCGAGCGCCAGGGCTAAGGGGATGGCGGTGGCGCGCATGGGGGCAGGGGACAGTGCTCAGTTGACAGTGGACAGTTGGACAGTGGGACAGTGGACAGTTGGACAGTGGGGATGGTCACTTGCGACGGCGGGCCTGGGCCTGCTGCTGCTTCTGGAT